>JAPPOW010000218.1 GCA_028817775.1 Candidatus Melainabacteria bacterium
GTGTATAATCTGCTTGACGACCAGTTGTTGGACCTACGAAACCATAAATTTGACCACCTTGATTGAGACCAACTTCCGCAAGTGATCTTTGACTTCTTTCAATTGCGTAAGTGAATGATTCAATGCCATCACCACGCGGGTCTGGTCCACCAGCAATTTCATCAAGAGTGACAAAAATACCAACAGGTGTTTGTCTACCAAAGTTTTCTGAAAGAGGATCTAAATCATATTCTACTCTTTGTAAGCCTGGGTTGCCACCTTGCTCTGTGAAAGCAAGTGGTGCAGGAGCTAAACCGTTGCGTACTCCTGTGATGCTTGATTTAAAGATTAGATCTACAAACTCTTCAAGGTGTGCTCTATTGTTGAGATCATACTCAACAGGAACTTCATTACCATCAGCATCAAAATCTGAAGTAGTTAAGCCTACTGCCATACTCTTGATTGCATCAACGAATCTAAACTTCATTGCTAGTAAATCTTTGACTTCACCGTCTTCAACTACATCCCCAAAACCACTACCATCTTCTTGAAATCTAACCAGGGGCTCACCGTTAGCTCCACGTAAAGGATTACCATCTTCATCTTCAGGCACATCCAATCTGACGAATTCGTCACCTTCTTTGATAAAGAATTGAGTGCCAAGCTCATTGCCTTGATCATCAGTTAGACCGTCAAGAGCCATAACTCCATTATTGAGCAGAGTCTGAGCTGCATCTTCAAAGTTTTGATCAAAACCTTCAGCAATTTGCTCCTTGAGTTTTTCTATTTGTTCTTCAGTTAAATCTTCATGGTCAATACCGACCTCTTCAAGCATTTGCTTAAGGATTTCAATTTTACGTTCAAAGATTTTTGATCTATTGATTTCTTTACGGGCAACTTTAGCGTTGTCCTTACTAATAATATTGTGACTTAAAGCTTTTTCTAGTGCCTCATTGGCTGCAGCAATTAATTTTTTGCCTTGGCTATGATCGACTATGCCTTGTGCGATCTGAGCTGCTCCCTTTGCCATCATTTCAATACCTGCCGAAGCTTTGATTGGACCAATAAACGGAATAGCTGCCATTGCTTTGAAACTTGCACCAAGTGCAACAAAACCAAAACCAAGGGTTTTCTTGACAGTACCACTTTGCATTAGATTCTCACCTTGTGCCTTGTTTTGTTCAGCACCACTTGCAAAATATTCAGCAATTGCTTTAGATCTTTCCTGACCTTCTTTAGCTACTTGACCTAAAAATGCATGCCCTTCTTTGAGCTGTTCATACTCTTGCATAGTAGCTCTTTCTGTTAGCTTGTGGCTATCAGAAGATGCGTCTATTGCTTGTTGAGTGATGTTGTTTGGCATATTAGTTAAGCTGCTGCTGCTTCCTCCGTGCTTTCTTCGAAGATGAAATCTTCAGCTGGAGCTAGACCTCTATCTACCATTTCTCTAGCTAAACTTCTAGCGTTCTTGAAGCTAGTTCCTTCCCATAAGAATTCAAAAGTATTGATATAATCTTTGAAAACTTTTTTGTAAGCCTTAATATGCCAGATGATGAATCTTGCTGCATTGTCTGAATCTAAGTGATATAGAGGAACATGCTTAAGTACATAATCGTTCTTGAAGTGTTCTTTAGCTTTGCGCAAAGTCTTAACATCTTTCAAGTTGATATCAATAGAATTTGAAGCGTGGATCTGAATTGCTTTAATTTCAGCTTCAGAAAGATTTTCTTTGTCCTTGATGTATTTGTCATTTGGAATACTGAAAATATTGATATGGTTAGCATCTTCATCTAAACAAGTGTAGATAACCTTGCCGTGGTCAACTTCAATCGTTACTGTCCAAAGACCAGTCTCGTCACTGTTCTCTGCCTTGATTGTTACTGTGTCGCTATTCAAGTTAGCGCCCTTGCGAAAATGTTCTTCTTGAGCAACTGCCGCACGCAAAACTTCCATGATGCTTTGCTTTTGCGAATAGATCTCTAGAAGTTTTTCTTCGTAGAGCTTAGTCTTTTCTAAGTATGATGCTACTGCTGTTGTCATTGTTCTATCTCCCTTTTACCTTCTACTCGTCCCTGTCAGCCTTGATCTTGTTCCTGAGTTGCGGCGATGTCTAGTGCCACCTGTTGAGGTACCTCCAGAGCTGCTACCGCTTGAACTCGAACCTGATGAACTGCCTTGGTTCGCTGAATAATCTGTAATAAATCTATCTGCCATTTGATCAGCATCATTGATCAAGGTATCGATATCTGTTTCACTTGGTGGGGTACCGTTGTTGTAAGCTGTTGCAAAGTTTTCAAATCTTTCTGCAATTCCAGAAAGATCATTGTAATCACTTGCTGTAAAGCCTTCGTATCTACTTGGGTTGCTGATGCCGTTAAGTTTTATCAGTAGAGCTCCGAAATTATCCTTGGTTGTTCCTTCTGCAAGGTTCTCGTTGATGATTGAAGCACCACTAGTAATTGCTTCAAACTCCGTATCCATAAATAAATCAAAGTTGTTACCACCATTATTGAGTACTCCAGCTAGTGAGTTTGAGCCGTTGATTAAATCTGTTACTTGCTGACCATCAACATTGATACCGTTATCTGGTCTCAAGCCAACATTGATAGTGTTAATTAAGTCCATCATGCCTCTCATTTGTGCTTCGTTTGGTTGTGCGCCACCAAGGAACTTGTCCTGCTCAGCCATTACATTGTTCTGAGCTTCAGTTAGACGACGAATAACTCTAAGGTCTACATAGTTCTCATCATCGGTTGAAAGACCTTGGAATTGTGAAATGATTGAGCTCATGCCCTGGTTGAAGTCAGTAAAGAATTGATCATAGTTCTCTAAGTACTGATCACCAGCAATCTCATATGCATCAGGAGCTGATTGCTCAGTGAATTTTTCATCAATTAATTTAAAGCCATCTTCAATTTCTTGCCAGAAACCATTGAGTACTGCATTGGCATCATCCGGTAGATCATCTGCAAGATCATTAGATTTAGTTACAGCATCCTCGAGTAAGTTTTGGAAACTATCGCTTGTAAGATCAGTTTGATCATCTTCTGCAAGTTCTGTGAGTTGAGCAACCAAGTCAGATAGTTCACCCATTGCACTTTGCTGTTCATCGCTAACACCAGCACCGCTTAATGCTTGAGAGCTTAATCTCTCTGCTTCTGCTCTAGCATCATCTACAGCACCTTGAGCTTGTTGAATTTGAACGTCTGCTGCACGTACCTGAGCTTGTAATTTATCTTTTTCTCTTTCGTCAACTACAGTTTTGGTACCACCTTTCTTACCATCTGAAGTTACTTGTTTAGTTGGTGGTGGTGATAATTTGTCCTGAGCCTCTTTTTTGGTCATTTCGGCTCTAGTAACGCCAGATTCTGCGGACTCGATTCTTTGATTGGCCGCTGCAATTTGCGAATCCAAGATTCTCTGGTCACGGTCAGATTGACGCGCGTTGTCGGCCTTGGTTTCAGCTTTGCTGATTGCCGATCTTAATGTAGCTAGTGAGACTTTTACTGCCATCATAAGTTAAGTAACTTATGGAAGTTAAGTCTCGGTTAACATATTCAAAAAATATTGATAATGGGATCCTGACGCTTCGCTCAGGATGACGTCGTCTACGACCCCTCAGGATGACGTCGTCTACGACCCCTCAGGATGACAGCCTTATTCGAACGTAGCCGAAAACCAGGGAGCGAGCTCCCGGATGAGGCAAAATTTATATTGCTTTACTTAAATTTGGCACTTTAGGTAGTTCTGCTTGAATATTTTCCCAGTTTTGATCCATAAAGGGCAAATCTTGCACTAGCTCCTCCAGGGCTTGACTGATAATACCTAGTGAGTTTTCTTCGACAATTTTGACACTTAAATTCTTAGATTCAGTGATTTTAAAGATCTTAGAATCAGCGCTTGAATAACTCTTAAGTGCAAAAACCACATCGGCTTCATCAAGGGTGTTAACCACGGTAAATTTGATGTCACCAAAGCTATTTGCAGCACGCTTGAGCAAGGATTTGCTGATTGCATAAGGGTAAATGGCTACCGACATACCATCTTTGTTGAATGGTAATTCTGCTACTCCGGCTTGTGCTTCTGCACGTTCGAGGATGGTAACCTGATCCGTTTCCTTGTCGCGTTTGCGCAGCTCTGGGTGGATTGGATTACCACGTAAGATTGCATCAACACTATTGGCGACATTCTTATGAATGTTGACTGTGTACTTGTCAACGATCTCCACACAAATGTCAAAAGTAGGCTTGGAAGCGCGTTCTAGGACTGACTTACGAGTACCGCGTTTTTTGGCTTCTTCATCACCAAGAGTAACTGTTTCAATACCACCAACCAAATCACTTAGAGTTGGGTTCTGAATGACATTCTCGATATTGATACCGTGAGCTGTACCGATTAAAGTGACACCGCGTTCTGCAATTGTTCTCGCTGCTTCAGCCTCCTCAATAGTACCGATCTCATCAATAACTATTACTTCTGGAGTGTGGTTCTCGACAGCCTCGATCATTACATCATGTTGTTTCTTGTCAAACGGCAATTGCATACGGCGTGATCTACCAATTGCTGGGTGAGGTATATCACTGTCACCAGCAATCTCATTAGAGGTATCAATAACTATGACTCGTTTTTCTTTCTGGCTTGAAAGATGATGTGCCATCTCTCTAAGCATGGTGGTTTTGCCCACGCCTGGAGGTCCTAGTAATAGTACAGATTTGTTTTGTTCTAGGTATTCTTTGATAATTTGGATGGTGCCAAAGATTGATCTACCAATTCTCATTGTTAGTCCAACTACTTCATTGGCTTTGTTTTTAACGCAACTGATTCTGTGTAGGGTTCCTTCAAGACCGGCTCTATTGGCTTGGTCAAAAGCTCCTACTTTATTTACGATTCTATTGATAAGTTCTTTGCTGGCACTTTGGTCACCTAGGATAATGGTTTTGTTCTTGGCGAATCTTGCTTCTGGGATTCTTCCTAGGTCTATTACGATTTCGATTAGTCTGCTGAGGTCATGTTCTTTGAGTATTTTCTGGATTTGATTTGGGAGTAAGTCGATGATTTCTTTAACATCGTCGTTTCTGATATCTACCATCATAGGCTGTGCTTTCCTTCCTTTTGCTTTGTGGGGCGATAGCAGCTATTTCATTCAACGAACGGGATCAAGGGGTTTTATGAAATTTTTAGAAACTTAAATGCCTTAACTGGAGTCATGGTGAAATTGGCTGCTGCCTATTTATATTATACCGATGAAGATTAAATTTGTAACTATGCTTTTCCGTTTTCACCTAGGCCCGATGCACTAATTTCACCAAAAAATCTAGAATTTTTAGTCCAAAGCTTTAAAGTTTAATCATTTGCCCTAGGTGTTCCCGCTGATTTGATGAATTTTGGACTATATTTATTGCTTCTTTAATACGGTCATCTTTGCTGTTCCTGTTGCTGATTTGTTTACGCGCATATGAACCAATGGCTACACCATTCACTTTAAGTCCTTGTTCAAAAGCTTTCTGGAAAGTATTTTCAGTTACCCCACCAGCTAGTTGTATAAAAACTTGTTCACTTTGAAGATCAATGATTGATTTGGCTGCATCGATGCAATTTTGATCAGTAGAGTTTTTGCTAGCACCAGACATTGGTCTGCCGTCAACTTGAATAATGAAGGGCTTTTGAGAGCCATGCTTGGTTTCTACTGTATCTATGATAGTGAGAGTGGCTTCTCTAAGTTCTAGCTCATTCATTTGTGCTGAACCAATACAAAATGATTCTAATTCAAACTCAGTCTCCATATTAAAGTAGAAAGTTTTAAATGCTTCAAGGTCATTATTGAGGTGAATCTCGATAGCGCTGGCTCCCAGCTCTTGTAATTCTTGAAGTGAGTTTGGTTCAAAAGCTGACCAATTCTTGAATTTAAGTGCCTCAAACTGACAACTCGGTAAGCAAAGTCCGCAACCAAAACAAAGATCAGGTTTGTAAAAAAACTTGTCATCCTGAGGAGCCGCAGGCGACGTCAGGATCTCATCGGTTCTATCCTGGGATCCTGACGCTTCGCTCAGGATGACAAAGGCATCTGATGGACAAGTTGGCACACAAGCTAAGCATTCAGTGCAATTTTCCTCGTTCAGCTCTATGCGTCTGAAATGTGGATCCTTGCCAATATTGACACTGACCATTATTAGTGGCTCAGCTAAATTGGGATTCTCCTTGATTGCTTCTTCGATAGCTTTGCGAGCTGAAATAACTGAATGTGGAAAAGCTGATATGTCAATCACATCTGCTCCAGCGTGAGTAAAGTAGTAAGCGTAATCTTCTATTGTTTGGTAGTCCTTAAGGGCAGCACCAATTATTAGTTTATGAAATTGATTTTCCTCTAATCTCTTTATGTAACAGGTTTTGGTCCGCAACAAATCAAACTCCTTAGAGTTTAAGTATAGCTTTTTGTTTAAGCAGCTATTCTAGATAGTTGAATTGCAAGTTTTCTCATAGCATCTCTTTCGCAGCCTTGTAATTTTGCAGATCCCGGTTTTGTTACCAAGACTTCATTGGTAACACTCAGTTGATGAGGTCCTGGCTTAAGCGCCATTGCAAGCTCGGCACTATCACGTTCAGCAAGTTCAGCTAATATATCGTCAAATCTTTTATATGCAAATGACCTTGTCTTATCAGAATCATCTTTGCCGATGCTTGTATCTTCTAGAATCTCAAGTGTCATCCCCTTCAACTTTGCTTCACTAAAGTTGGGTAATTTACTTACTTCTACTCTATACATGGGATTGCCGTCACGCATAGCGCAGCTTGCTAGGTCTGCTGGTGGTGTAAATTTCAGTCTGATTCCAGACCGGTTTAAATCCAAACTAGTTGCTCTGTGTGGCTGTACTATAAGTCCTATAGATTCAAATACTCCCAGTTTTTCCTCGACTATTCTTCTTTGAACTGGTGATTCAAGCTCCACAAGTCCAAAATTTGCTGCTACGGTGTCGTTTAACCTCATGCGAGATATTATATCAAATATATATAAAGGTCTTGTGTTAATACTTCCAGTCGGGGCAATTTCCGATTTCTAGCCTAATTTTTAGAAGAGCCCATATATTCATTGCTAATCCTCGTGAATTATTATTCCCGGAGGACAAGGTGCTTCTATACTGGTCTGCCCATTTAGAAAAGCTTCTCTGGGAGATGAGACCTCCAAGGCTTTTGGTTTACTAATTTTCTTTGCTTGATAGTTTTTACAAAGTTCTTCAATGGCTGCAGCGCATGAATTTAATCTAGTGATATCTGCTTGATCATTTCCTGGATTAATAAACAAGAGTGCAAAATTTTCATAGGCTGCCTCTATCAAGATTTTCTGTTCTGCTAGTAGTTCTTCAATCTTGCGACCAGGTCCTGGAATGATTAATCTATAAGGATCACTATTAGGGTAACTCGGCAGTTGAATATTCTTGCTGATGCGAATTGTTTCTTCGACAATGCCTTGACCTTCTTTGGAGTAAAGTTCAGCGACTTCTGTAATGCTCTCTAATAGTAAATAGCTTGGGCTTGTTGTTTGTAATAATTTAAGTGAGTCTGCAATATATTGACTTGGGATTTTGCTTGACTTGGATTGGTGCAAGACTCCTGTTTGTCCTAGGCTACCCAAAGTCTTGTGCCATGATTGGACCGCAATATCTGCTCCTTGTTCAAGGGCAGTAGCTGGTAGTTGGCTTGTAAACTGGTAATGAGCTCCGTGAGCTTCGTCTACTATTATTGGGATTGCTACGTCGCCTGCAGCTCCTCGCAATGACAGTAGGTCAGTATGGAAGCCTTCGTAAGTAGGATTGGTGATTATTATGGCTGATGCATTGGATTGCTTCGTCACGGGACGGGGCTCCCTGTCATCACCATAGCCTGCTAGGTTTTGGTGACCCTGAATCCTCGCAATGACGGTGAAGATTCCAAGTTCAGCGTTCCACTCAGGTTCAAACCACTCTACTTCAAGTCCAGCTAAAATGATTCCAGCAATTACTGATTTATGAACATTGCGTGCAACTAATACTGGGCGCTGATCATTAATTGAATTGAGGTAGATTTTGAGAGCAAGGCAAGCAGCTTGCATGCCTACGCTAGCTCCATTGACTAAAAACCAACTCTGCTTAGCTCCAAAAATTTCAGCAACTTGCTCTTGGCAATCTTTTAATACTTCTTTAGGAGCTTGCAAATCATCAAGACCATCAAGCTCGCTTAGATCACGTGGGTTGAGTTTACCCGCGTGGGCAGGGCTATGAAAGGCTACATAGTTTTGCTCGATGTGATTATTGATTTGTTTAGAGAGTAAAGACATAAGTCCTTGATATTCTTATCTTAGCGTAGTATTGGAGGCGTTTTGTGGTAACTTTATATATATGGATTACAGAGATATAAAAAGAGAGACTAAGGCAGATATTCAATCAATCACTAGAGATTTTGGATTGCCAAACCCGTTTGATGTGCACGGCACCAGCATGTATGTGCCTAGTGTTATTGAAACCACGCCACGT
This sequence comes from Candidatus Melainabacteria bacterium, assembly GCA_028817775.1. Lineage (GTDB taxonomy): Bacteria > Cyanobacteriota > Vampirovibrionia > LMEP-6097 > LMEP-6097 > JABHOV01. The sequence goes on from JAPPOW010000218.1 coordinate 8,487, forward strand.
GGTGAGCGTAGTTTTGATTTGTTCTCTAGATTGCTTAGGGAGCGTATCATTTTTCTAACTTCTGAAGTTAACGATGCAGTATCAAGTATCATCGTTGGTCAGTTGTTACTTCTTGATTCAGAAGATGCTTCCAAAGATATTTATTTCTACATCAATAGTCCTGGCGGATCTGTTACTGCTGGACTTGCAATGTACGACACTATGCAGCATGTTCGCGCAAACGTCGTTACCATCTGTCTTGGACAGTGTGCCAGTATGGGTGCGTTCTTGCTTAGTTCTGGTGAGAAAGGTAAACGTATGGCCTTACCGAACTCACGTATCTTAATTCACCAACCACTTGGTGGCGCGCAAGGTCAGGCTTCTGATATTGAAATTCAAGCAAATGAAATTCTTAGATTGAAGAAATTACTCAACGAGATTCTTGCTTACAATACTGGTCAGGATATTAAGACTATCGAGAATGATACTGATCGTGACAATATCATGACTCCTCAAGAAGCTAAGGAATATGGCTTGATTGACCAAGTTGTCATCAAAAGACCTACAGACTTAGAGACAGAGAACTAACAAGCCTCGTCTGAAAATTTTCAAACAGCCTTGTATTAGCATAATGGTAATATAATAGGAATAAGAATATGGC
>JAPPOW010000164.1 GCA_028817775.1 Candidatus Melainabacteria bacterium
GTTTTTTAATTCTATTAATTTAGTAATATCATCAACCTCTGCATAGAGACCATCTTGGCCTTGATTGGATGATTCGCCTATCGTGCTACTAGTTTGAGCGAGTCTCTCTAGTTCTGTGAATAAATTTTCTAGTTCTACCACGTGATCAGGAACATTGTATATGGCATTGTCGGTGAGAACTTGTACGCCGCTAAGACTATAAAATGCGACTAGGTGGGGGAAATTTTTGTTGTTTAACCTAAAGCCTTTGTAGGGATTTTGATTCATGAAATCAGCAAAAGCTTTTTGTTCTTTGTTTAGTTTTTCTAAGCATCTTGCAATATCAGGTATAGTTTTTAATTCCTCGTGTTCTTCTAGGTAAGCAAGAGCTTCAAATGGGTTGCCAAATTCTACTCCGCTATGTTCTTCGCTTGTCATTCGAAGCTGCTCTAATAATTCTTTTCTGTCGGCTATATTATTATCCCTTGCGGCAGCACCTTTGTCTGATTTATCAAAAGTGATAAACATTTTTAACACAGACAAAAAACGCCACAAACTTCCAACTATGCGGGCAAGTTCTGGCGTAATAGTTCCTTTACTATAGGTTACGGGGCTCAAATCAATTTTTACTGATCTCTTTTTGGAATCATGAAATTCTATATATTGATATTTTTTGTTTTCCTGTGGTGGTTTAAACTTGCTTGCCTCAATTAAAGCCTTGCCTCTTCTATGGTGTGCAGCTGCAGCTTTTCCGTGGTTTGCAGATCGATCGAACATGATGTAGCAGCCAAGCCAAAATGGTGAAGTTGAAGCGGCAGTAGCTGCAAAGGTTTTGCCTAGAAAATCTCTCCGGCTAGTTATTTGTTCACCATTGTGATTTTCTTGTTCCGCTTCCTCAAGCGTATGACAAGTGGTTTCTTGGGCCTCATCAGTCTTGGCGGTATCAGCGCAGGGATTAAGTTTGCTAGTCCACTCTGGTAAGCCTTGTTTAATTTGAATTAGGTCTTTATTAAGCTCCGCCCAATATCTACTTGGATGATCTTTCTTAGGTTCAGATTTTTCTGCAAGAGACTCTGTGGCTTGACTCAAAAGAGCAATAATTTTATTTCTATCAGCGGCATAATCATCTTTCTTCGCTTGCCAACCTTTAGGTGCTACTAAAGAATCGATACAAAGTACTTCACCGATGATTTCTTCTAATTGTGCAGGCTTGCTTGGTTCATTTGTGGTATAAAGTTCGGTTACTGTATCGGCTTCAATACCACGGAACTGTTTTGCAAAGACTTCAGATCTGTGACTAAGGGCGACATCTATCCAGTCAAACAAGAGTTTTAGTTTGCGTTGATATTCATCTTCGTTTGGTCTTATATCTGTTTTGATAGCCTCGTTACGGTGAGCGAGTATCTTTTCTAGATAAACTGAACCAATTGAATAGACCATGGACAGAAAACAAGCTTAACATATTTTCTGAGCTAATTGGTCATAGCTAATACTTCATCCCATTCTTTGCTTGTTACTGGCTGAATAGAAAGCCTTGAGCCCTTTTGGACTAGTTTCATGTTCTTAAGCTTTGGATTAGCTTTGACTTGATCGAGTGGGATTGGGTTCTTGAATTTTTTCTTGTACTTAACGTCAACTAAAAACCAGCGTGGTCTGTCCTTAGTACTTTTGTCATCGAAGTACTGAGACTTTGGATCAAACTGAGTTGGATCAGGGTAGGCTTGCTTTGATGCGATAGTTGCGATGCCAGCAATATGCGGTGGCTTGGCATTCGAGTGGTAGAACAAAACTTGGTCACCTTTCTTCATCTCGTCACGCATCATATTGCGGGCTTGATAGTTGCGCACTCCATCCCACATATCTGTAGAATTAGGGCAAGCTTTGAGATCATCGATTGAAAAACAATCAGGTTCAGACTTCATTAACCAATATTGCATCTTGTTTGTGTTCCTCCAACATTTTGTTCTGTTTGTCGTTTGTAATTATAGCCCAAGGATATTCTTGCCCTTGCCAAGTATCAAAGACAAAGTGCTTGTATTCTGCTGGCTCCATCAATTTTTTGTAGATGCCAAAGCCAGTATTGCGTGATTGATAGACCTTCACTAGTACATCATTCACAGTCCGGTCGCCTCTACTAATTAAAGCTTGGACCTGAGCCCACTTAAAGCTCTCCTCGCGAACTTCAATTCCTTGTGATCTAAGTGCTTTGATAAGTTTTTTGAGTTTATTTTCAGCCTGCTGGTCAACGCCATAATCCTGAAACGGTGTTTGAGCCTTAGGAGTAAAGATAGAGCAGCCCCAAATAATTTTGATCTGCGGTGTCGCTTGTTTGACCCTAGTCAGTAGATCAATAGTTGCATCTATATCCTCATCAGTTTCATGTGGCAAACCAACCATGCCATAAAGTTTGATTTGTTTCATGCCTGCAGCATAGGCATGTTTGACAGCATCAAAAATAGCTTGCTCTGGTAGTTTTTTGTTGATGACATCGCGTAATCTCTCGGAACCAGTTTCAATAGCGATAGTGAGATTTTTGCTGCCAAGTTTAACTAGTAGCTCACACATCTCTTGAGTAACAGTTGATGCTCTCACTGATGCTAGCTGCACTTTGATATTGTCATCCTGAGGAGCGATGGGATCTTGACGCCCTGAGGGGCTCAAGATGACATTAGCTAGCCTGTCCTGAGCGGATGCGTCAGGATCAGGATCTCCCTGTCGCTGCGCGAGGTATTCAAGTAAATCCATAAACTCAGGATGCTGGGTGACACTTGCACCCAGTAAGCCAATATTCTTGGTGTGCTTGAGTAACTGATCAACTTTGGGAATCAAATCACCTTCAAGTTCTGGTGCTCTAAATGGCAAGCTTAAATAACTAGCTAGACAAAAGCGGCACATTTCAGGGCAAGAACGTACTACTTCAAGCAAGCCAGTATCTTGCCAGGCAGATTCTGGTGCAATCACCGAACTAATTTGTAATTGTGAGTTCTTGCTCTTCTGTCTCTCGACTTGGTTTTTGAGGCTTGGTACATAAATTCCGGGAATTTTTGTGAATGGGCTGAGGTCATTGCGAGGCGCGCCAGCAACGAAGCAATCTAATGCAGTGTCAATGATCTCATTAGTATTGTCTTCACAATCACCAATTGCAATCAAATCAAAAAATTCAGCCCAAGGTTCTGGGTTTGCTGTAAGTACTGGACCGCCACCCAAAATTAATGGATGCTCGGGTCCTCGCTCACTAGCCTTAAATGGGATATTAAGTTGTTTGAAAATCTCAAGTAAGTTGATGAAGTCTAATTCCCAGCTAATTGAAAATGTCATCAGGTCAATTTCTTTAGGATGATTCTCGCTCCAATCAGTAAAGTATCTAAAGCAGTGAGTTTTGTCGCTGGAAGCATAAAGCTTGAAAATAGTTTGGTAGCCAAGTGATGCCATGCCAACAGCATAAGTATTGGGGAAGCAATTAAGCACCCGTAGCTCCCCACCTGATTGCCTATTAAAGAGAAAACTTTCTTTTATCGCTGGATTGTCAGGCACTAGTTTTAAGAATAGTGTTGACCATTTTAATCAACTTAGTTTGATCTATTTGTTCAATTCGACCTAATCTCATATGGATTCTTTTCTTATGTATTGTAAAGACTGAGGATTTAAACGCAGAAGGTTTGAATAGACCAGCATCGTCCCACTCTTCTATTAATTCTTCATGTTCTAGTAGTTTGTCAACCTTGCTAGTGATAGCAAGGATGATTAGGTCTTCTTTACTTTGATTGTAAGAATCTGAGCTAATAACTACAGCGGGTCTTTTTTTTGAGCTTGAATTATCAGTGAATGGAAATTGGCAGATGATGATGTCGCCAAATTTATAAGTCATTGTATACGTCGTCCTCAGGGTTGTCCCAGGTTTTTTTGAGTACTTCTTCACTTACTGTTTCAGGATTTTTTTCAAGGTCATCCCAGTCAGCTATTTCATCTTCAAAAATAAGTCTGGCTTTGCCTTTAAGATTTTCATCAATGGGTTGAAGAGGTATTAATTTACCATTTTCTACAGAGACCATCGGATTCTTGTTATTCATATGACTAATTTTAGCAAACTAAGATTGGACAAATGCCTGCAAGGCTAATAGATAACTCTGGGCGCCAAAGCCACAAATCTGTCCTTTGCAAACTGGAGCGGTCAAAGATTTATGTCTAAATTCTTCGCGTTTGTAAACATTAGATAGATGCACTTCAATAGTTTCAACCTTGCTTGCAGCAATGGCGTCACGAATCGCGACACTAGTATGAGTGTAGGCTGCTGGGTTAATGATTAGTGCAGTGAATCCTTCTGTCGTTGTTGTTTGAATTTTATTGACTATTTCGCCTTCGACATTTGATTGAAAGCATTCAAGTTCGATATTTTTGCTTTTGGCAAGATCTTGCAAACTTTGGTCAATTTCAGCCATAGTGGTAGTACCATAGGTATCAGGCTCGCGAGTGCCCAATAAATTGATATTTGGTCCGTGAATTACCAGGATTTTCATGGCTTTTATTGTAGCAATTTGCTGTCATCCTGAGGAGCAGAGCGACGTCAGGATCCCACAATCAGGTTAGCAACGATGAGATCCTGACGCCTTTCAGGCTCAGGATGACAGGCTATTAACCCCCTGTTAACCCAAAATCAGTATCCTAAATATGAGGTATTTATGCCACTCAACACACTATCTATATTAAGCGGGGTTATCAATGGCGCTATTGGCAATGTCAGTGGCGACAAAAAAAAGGCCGATAAGAAAGATGGCGAAGATTCTGATGAAGTCGGCAAAAAAGGCCAGGACCCAAATCAGCAAGGAAGCCGTAAGAACAAAGTTCAACAAGCTCTAGAAGATCAGAGAGCTACTCAGCAAGCATTGGGGCAACAGCCACCACCAGGTTTTGGTTTACCACCAGGCGCTTTGCCTGGACAACAGGGCGGCAAGTCTAGTGGCGGTGGCAGCAAGGGAGGTTCTTCTGGAGGCGGTGGCTCTTCAGGTGGACGTGGTGCCGGCGGTCCAGGACCAAGCCCTAGTGCTAAAGACTGGAGTTTCACCCCACCTCAACTAGCAGCCAAAGAAGGTTATGATTCAGGAGGAGCTTACGCTGATAACAGAGTCAAAAACTCATTTCCTGCCAGCGGTTCAATTCTTGAAGAAAGCCAGAAGCCTGAAAATAAAGGCAAGGTATTAGCAATAACTTTTTCTACAGAAGGCTGTGGTCCTTGTAAAGGATTGGCGAAACATCTTCAAGGCAAAGATGGAACAGCGCCAATTCCATCCAAATTTGATCCATCCAAAGCAGAGTTTTATCAACTTAAAGATAGTGAGCGTGCTGCAGAGTTTGGAGTAACAGCTTATCCGACTACAGTTTTAGTGAAAGATGGTAAGGTCTTAGCAAAGATTGAAGGCTATTCACCTGCGGAAATTGAAAAGCAAGTGCATGCAAATCTATCTCAAGGGTCTCCAGCTGAGCCAGATTCACTGTCTGCTCAAGATGACTCCTTGCAAGGGGCTGCTTCACCAGGACCAAGCCCTGATCAGCCGCAACCAGGTGACCAGGCCTTTAACCTAGGAGCGCCTGAGCCTGTTGAAGAAGATGAACCTACTGAGTAGTTTTTTGTTTAAGTAATTCTCTAACTGTTTCTAATAATTCAAGTGGACTAAAAGGCTTAGTCAAAAAGCAATCAGCACCAACTGAGTTTGCCCACTCCTTGTCGGTCTCCTGACCTTTGGCGGTCAGAATCAAGATGATAGTTTCCTTGAGCCCAGAATCTGCTTTGACTTTTTCGCAAACTTCAAATCCAGATTGTCCTGGCATCATTACATCAAGAATTACCAAGTCAGGTTTATCACTTTGGATTTTGTTATAAGCGTCATCACCATCGACTGCTTCAATAATTTCAAACTCTTTATCTTCAGCTGAAATTACAGCTCTAAGCAAGGTGCGAAGACTTGCTTCATCGTCTGCTATTAAAATTTTTGCTTTATCTGACATGCGTGCTAGATCATTTATATTAGTCCCAATATTTCAGTTCTTAACTGGTTTTAGGAAAAATTTTTCCTAAAACAATTATGTAGGTACTGTTCACAAAGCCCGATAAAGCGTGCTCGTTTCGGGGACTCAGTTGCTTTACCTTAGCTTTCAGGCTTCGATCCTCCCTGAACATTGGCTACAGCCAACTTCGGCTGAACGCAAACAAAGCCTGTAGTTCAAGTACTTTTCATGCTCGCAAGCCTTGTGAACAGCACCTAACGGCCCTAGTTTATTGTGTTAGTATTATCCGGCATGGATACGATTACAGACCTTAGTTTAGATACTAAATTAGCAAGCCAATTATCGATATTGATTAATAGGGCGATTCCACAGACAATGTCTGATGATATTCTTCAGCAATCTCCTCCTATTTCAGGGGGACGCGAGCGGCTTTTTAATTTTGTCGATACTTTGGTTTCAGCTTTATCGAAGAACGCTAGAAGAGCATTGGCACAGTCATTGGCTTTGAGTGGAGTTGAATTTAAGCCAACCCGCCCTAACATGGCACCTATTTTAGACGAGACTAGATCGAATCCTTTTGTAACAGAGCTCAAGGCGGTTTTTGATAATTGGCCGACTTTTGAAGACCATAAAGATGCTACAGCTTTTAGCAAATCAGATAGAGAGTTTCAGAAAAGAGCGGCTTTCGTTAAGTCTAGAATCTAAAATTCTGTTACTAATATATAGATGGTTCTAAAACTAGCTACCGGTGAATTTAAGGGTATGACTTTAGCTAGTACTGACACGGCTCGTGAGTTGCGTCCGACTCAAGCTATGGTGCGTGAAGCCATAATCAATACCTTGAGTTCTATCTTTATGGCTGAAGATTTAGAGTTCTCAGGCTTGCAAATTTTGGATTTATTCTCTGGTAGCGGCAGTATGGGCTTTGAATTTCTGAGTAATGGGGCTCAATCTATCTGTTTTGTAGAGCGGGATCCTAAGTGCCAGAAATTATTAAGGTCCAATGCCAAAAAAATGCGGGCTGAATCGAAGGTTAAAGTTTGTTCAGGAATCCTTCCTAAAATTTTGAAATCTGGGAATTTTAGTCAAGAAAGTTTCAATCTTGTATTTTTTGACCCTCCTTTCAAATTCACTGTTGATCAGTTTTTGGCAAATGTGAAAGCAGTTTTGGACAATAAACTGTTGCAGGACAATGCTTTTTTGGTTTTGGAGTATAAAAATGATGAGCTTGCAAAAGCTCTGGAGGAGCAGTTTTCAGAGCATTTAGTATTACTTAAAACCAAAAAGTATGGGGGTTGCACTGTAGTTTTTGCTCGAAAAATTTTTTCAAAATAGGCTTTACTTTAATCGCTAAAAGAGTTACACTTTAAAAGCTGTTGGAGGCGGCGCTATGTATCCTACTCTATCAGTGCCATCCCTGAGGGCCCTCTTGCACGGGAAAGAAGGGAAACTTGGTTACCAAAAAGGAGAATTATAACCATGAATAAAGCAGAATTAATCGAAACAGTAGCTGATCAGACTGGCCTTTCTAAGTCACAGACTGATGAAGCTCTTAAGTCAATCTTGGCTACAATCACTCAACAACTTGCAAAAGGCAACAAAATCACTTTAGTTGGTTTTGGTACTTTTGAAAGACGTAAGCGTAAAGCTCGTGTTGGTGTTAACCCACAAAACCCTGAGCAAAAAATTAAGATCCCTGCGAAAAATGCACCTGCATTCTCAGCTGGTTCTGAGCTTAAAGAAGCTGTTCAAACTGGTAGAGCTCCAGCTCTTGCTAAGAAGAAAATCGCAGCTAAGAAAAAAGCAGCAGCTAAGAAAACTACTAAGAAGAAAACTACTGCTAAATCAAAATCTAAGAAAAAAGCTAGAAGATAGTTTATACAATTAGGTTTATATAAAGTAAAGCCCCGCATTTTGTGGGGCTTTTACTTTATTGTCATCCTGAGGAACGGAGTGACGTCAGGATCTCATTGGTTCCGCCCAGGGATCCTGACGTCGTCTTTGACTCCTCAGGATGACAATAGAGATTACTTGCTAGGCCGCTGCATAAGACTTAATACAGCATCGACAGCATTTTTCTCACCATCTAGTAATAATTTAATTTGTTCAACAATTGGCATCTCAAGATTTTTTTCGTGAGCTATCTTGTAAACAGCGTGAGTAGTATTCACTCCTTCTGCAACTTCACCCAATTTTTTGACTATATCTTCTAGTTTTTTACCTTTGCTCAAGTAGTAACCAACCCGATAGTTTCTACTTAGATTGGAAGAGCAAGTGGCAACTAGATCTCCGACGCCTGCTGGACCCAATAAGGTCTCTTGTTTACCACCATAAAGTTCAAGGAAACGACCCATCTCAATTAAGCCTCGGCTAATTAAACTAGCTTTGGCACTTTCACCAAGGTCAAGAGCGTCACAAGCACCAGCTGCAATCGCAATGACATTTTTGAGGGCACCACAGAGTTCAACTCCTTTGACATCGTTATTGGTATAAATTCTGAGACTTGGATTCGCTAATCTAGCTTGAATAATTTTGGCAATTTCGATATCTTCTGCTGCCACTTCAGTAATCATTGGTTTGGCTTGAATTAATTCTTTAGCTAAATTTGGACCTGAGATTACAGCTCTCGGGTTATTAGGTAAATATTGTTCGATGATCTCAAGTGGGGTTTGTAGATTCAATGCATCAATACCTTTAGAACCGTTGACAAAGATATGCTCATCACTAATGTCTAATTGAGCAATTTTTTGGTAGGTTTGCTCCATTCCCTTGAGCGAAATGGCGTTGATAATGATTTTGGAGAAGAAAAGTTCACGTAAATCAGAGCTGATCTTGACTTTATCTGGATATTTGAGGGTTGCTGGCTTTTTGAAACGACGAGTTTTAGCAATTCGGCGTGCTTTTTTCTCACAATGAGACCAAAGAATGACAGGATATGTCTGCCCTAGTAGAAAAGCTAAGGTGTTTGCCCAAGCTCCGGTTCCCATAATTGAAATTGATTCTCTGTTAATCATGTGTTTGTGGCAATGAGGTCCTGACGTCGTGCAAAGCACTCCTCAGGATGACAACAATGATACTATAAATCCCATATGCCCCGTCGTATCAAGCTTTTTGACCTCTGGATTGATGATTTTGACTCT
>JAPPOW010000171.1:0-16653 GCA_028817775.1 Candidatus Melainabacteria bacterium
GGATACTCCTGTCTAAGTAAAGTAAGAATATTAGTAAATATTCTAAATGATTGATTTGCTCCAAAAAGTATACCTGTCACGGCAATGACCAGAGCTAACAGAAATATAATTGTTGAGCGCTTGTCTTTTTTGTCTTTCCCAGAAGCTTGGAACTGGTTTACCTGCTCAAGGTCAAAATACTTACAAGAAGTCATAAAATATAGTGGATTGAATAGAAGAGTTACAAGAAAAACCCAAGATAATTAAATTAATGTTCTGGGATCAACTATGATTGCAATAAAGTTTTGTACCAAACCTGGACCAGAAGCATCTAAGTCAACCAGCCTATCAAAGAAATTCAGATTAAATAGAGATGGAGCCCACAATAGCACATAAAACAAAGCACCTAGTGCTACAGGGAACAGATATAAGTTGAGTTTTATTCTTAGAGGGATTGATTTTGCATGTTGCATTAGTAAATTCTTTTCTGTAATATCAGACTGGCAAATCAGAAATGGCATCACAGAGACATTCAGCATGTCTTTGACAATCATAAAAATTACAAGTGGGAAAATAACGAGTGAGCTGACAGTAAATATTGCAACAGAAGAATACTTTGCCAAAAAAGCTAGAACTAATAGTGGTATAGACCAAGTTTTGACAATTACCCAGTAAGCCTTAAAAAAGATCCGAAAAAAAGTTTTAAACTTAGTTTTAACTTCAATCCCATGTACAAATTCTTGATACACAGAACTATGAAAGCTCATTACTGCTAATAGTATTGGCTGAAGAGCTAGTAAAATTAAAATTATCTGGTTCATCAATTGAAGTCCAGATTTCGTAAGAGCTAGTTCTGGTCCAAACATAGTTGCAGGTATAGTGACTCCAGCAGGGAGCACTTGTAGTGCAATAAAAATTATTGAAGCCAGGTACATCATTAAATTTGCAAAAAATATGCCTAGTACTACTCCAACGAACCAATACCAAGTAATTTTCCAAAAAATGCTCGGTTTATGACAGAAAAGGTCATAGGTCTCTCTAATGGTATTGATAAAATTTGCTTCCATAATAGGATTTATACCACATAGTATTCTCGGAGCTGGCCTTTTTATCTTTAATCTTCTATAATTATCCGTATGAGATATTTCATCTACTGTCGTAAATCTTCCGAAGAGGAAGAACGCCAAGCACTTTCTATTGAATCCCAGCTACAAGAACTTAGAGAGTATGCCCAGCAAAAAGGCTTGGGCACTGTTAAAGAGTTTATTGAAAGTAAATCAGCCAAGAGACCTGGCCGTCCTATTTTTAATCAAATGCTTGAAGCAATTGAGAGAGGAGAAGCTGAAGGCATATTAGCTTGGCAACCAGATCGATTAAGCCGCAACTCTGTTGATGGTGGTCGAGTGATCTATCTTATTGACGAAGGCTTTATCAAAGACTTGCAGTTTCCCAGCTACCACTTTGAAAATACTCCTCACGGCAAACTTAATCTGACAATGGCTTTCGGCTTCTCAAAAATGTACGTAGATCGATTGTCTGAGGATGTTCAGCGAGGTATACGAGAGAAGATTAGACGCGGAGAGTTCCCAGGTAAAGCCCCTCTTGGTTACTATAATCACCCGAAGAAACGAACTATAGAGCCTGATAAGGAAAGTTTTGAATTAATCAAAAACCTGCTTCAAGACTTTGCTATTGGCAAGCTTAGTCAAACTGATATCAGAACTAAACTCTTTGATCTTGGCTTTAGAACAAGAAACGATACAAGGCTTTGTTATCACAGAGTAGATGAGATGTTACGTAATCCTTTTTATCATGGTTTATTCAGACTCAAAGGAGAACTGTATCAAGGCTCACACCAGCCAATGATCAGCAAAGAAACCTTTGATCAGATCCAAAGACGACTTAAAACTAACCCTAAGAGACTAAATTTTCATAATCATAAACAAGAAGAGAAGAATTATTTATTTCAAGGACTTGCCCATTGTGGCAACTGCGGCTACGCTATCGTCCCAGAATGGCATAAGAAAAAATCAGGCAAAGTATTTAAATACTACCGCTGTAGCCGTAAATCTAAGACTTGCACTTGTAAAGAAAGACCTATCAATGAGAATGATCTTGCCCAACAAGTAGAACAACTTGTCTCTCAAGTTTCAATACCTGACGAGTGGTTTGAGAAATATAACAGCAAAATTGATGAGTGGGTTAATAATGAGCACAAAGAATCTCGTGAGCAGCTTCAGAACATCCAATCTGAGCTTAAACAGATTAATATCAAACTAGACAAGTTATTAGATCTTCACTTAGAAGGTGATCTTAGTTCTCAAGAATACAAAGCCAAGAAAAATAAATTAGTAAATCATAAATCCGATCTTGAGCATCAATTAAGTCAAATTTCTGATCAAGGTTCAATTTGGGTTGAACCTCTACGCGACTTTGTCAAAACCGGTAATGAAGCATATCACAGCATTATCAATCAGGATTTTAAGCAAATGAACTTCATTCTCAAAAAAGTTGGGTTGAACCAACAACTTAACCAAAAGATTTTGAGTCTTGGGTTCATTAAACCGTTTCATTTTTTGAGCGAATTTCATAAGATGACTGGAAGCGGCAGCATCCCTGATGAAACTGAGCAACTAATTACGGAACAACAGAGCAGCGGGACAAGCAGGGGGAGCCGCAAGCAGAGCTTGCCCCAGCCCTGCGTTTCCGCAGGCAGCGAGGCGCGAAGCGCCGAGCTGAGCGAGCAGACCGTAGGTCTGCGAGCCTTAACCGGCGCAGGGTCTCTGGGTTCACGCGATACCAGGTGGCGAAGGGCGCAGTCCGAGCCGCCGGTAACTGGGGACTCAGGGGAATTATGTGACTGTAATGTGAGATGGTGGGTCTTCGGTGACTTGAACACCGGACCTCACGCTTATCAAGCGTGCGCTCTAACCAACTGAGCTAAAGACCCTAATTTATATTCAATTATATTTCTCAGAGCTCAGGCTCTACCAGCCTCCGAAGAGGCAGAAAAAATTATAGATTAAAAGCCCAGACGGAATAGGTATCACGCATCATTTTTAAAGAATTTTGCATATTTGCTTTACCCTATTCTACTTGCCAAGTTATAGATTTGCCAAAGCATGGATTTTCAGGTTTATTGAGACTTAGCCAAGCATGGTGATTTCGATCGAATTGCCTCAGCACAAACTGTATAAACCGCTTACCCAAGGATTTTATTTGAGTATTAGTCCTCTGGCTATTTACTTCATATTCTTCCCCTCTAGTTTTATCCTTCAATGTAAATTTCAAAATTTCACCATTATTATTCATGGTTTTAATATATAGGTAATAATCTGCAGAATCAGGTTCAGTTGTTTGAAAACTAATACCATAATCAGTAGCTCTGTTCCTAGATCTCCGTGGACCAGCATTTGGTTGGAAATATTCTATCAAATAATCTTTTGAGCTTCCTCATTTCATAACGACATAGCCCTGACTGAGGGTCTCTATGCTGCTGCCCTCGTTCCTCCAAAGTCCTTGTAATAGGGTTAGGAAAGCCAGTTAAATCAAAACTAGTACTCAACATTTCTAATCAACTCCAATAATTTCTGCAAATCTTCAATCTTAGTCAAAGGATTCATCAAACTCACTCTAAGATAGGTTTTGCCACGCAAATCAGTTTTAACAAAGTAAAACTCACCCGATTTGATTATCGATTCGCGAATTTTAACTTGCAAAGAATTTAATTGAACAGTGTTTAATTTATTTTGAACACTGTATAATTCTTTTGGGCTATACCTAAAGCAAACAATATTTGATTCTGGTTCAATTGCAAGTTCAAAATCAGTCTGTTCTTGAATTAATTTGGCAAAATCTTTAGCTAGGTCATGAGTGGCATCGATATAGTCAGAGAAAAATTCCTCACCATGGATGGCAAGAGAAAGATAAAGCTTCATTGCCATATTCGGTTTAGTACACTCAACTGTACGATTGCAAGTATCTCGTTCGATAGAATTTTGATCTAGTAAATAACTAGCATCTTGGGAGAATGTAGCGTAAGATTCAGAACGGTTTTTGTAAATCACAGCAGTAATCAAGCTTGGAATTGCCATCATCTTATGGGCGTCCCAAACCACCGAATCAGCTCGATTGATACCAGCAATCAAGTGTTTGTAACGCTCGGAGAGAGCAACAGAGGCGCCATGCGCGCCATCAACATGCAACCACAAATCATTAGCCTCACAGAAATCAGCAATGCTATTCAAATCATCATAGGCGCCAGTGGCAGTTGAGCAAGCGCTGGCACAAACTGCAATCACACGCTTGTCATCAGCCTGAGTTTGCTGATAGACCTGCTCCAACTCATCGACTTTAAGTTTGAAATTCTCATCACTTGGCACAAAATAAATTGACTTCGAGCCAAGCCCCATGACATGAGCTGCTCTAGTCACTGAGTAATGATTTTGATCAGAAACCATGATTGCCAAATCATCTTTGACACCTTCATTCCAAACATCATAGCCGGCCTTGGTTTGACGAGCTGCCAGCAATGCAGTCAAATTACCAAGCGAACCACCTGATGTCAGTACCGCTCCAGCTTTATCAGTATCGATATATAATTTCTCAGCGAGCCAACAAACAATGGCTTGTTCAATACCATAACTTGCTGGTCCCATCTCATAGATAGTAGATGGACTATTGAGGAATGAATAAGCCAGCTCAGCTAGAGCAGCAGTTGGAATCGGTGTGGTCACCTGATGCCCCGCGTACCTTGGTGAATGTAAGTGATTGGATTCTTCAATGAATTTTTTCACCAGGCTTTCAAGATCTTGATTGCCCTCACTAAAATCTTGGCGCCAACTCTCAATTGCTTGCTGCGGGTCCTGCCACTTGAGTACTGGCAGCTCATCTACCTTACTAAGATAGTCAGCAAGGACTGCCACAACTTGCTCAGCCCGCTGCTTGAATTTAGTTGCGTCGTAGGCATCTATAATTTTGGGATAACTGAGTGTTTCAGAGACCATAGGTTAATTCTAGCGTATGGTCGTTGCACTCCCTGCATATGGCACTACGTGCCTGCAAATGCTTCGCTGCATCAGCAGGACGAAGTCCATAAGCAGGAGCTTAGCTCCATATGCAGGTTGCAAAGCAACCATAAACCATAATCAATAATTTACGCTATAGCTAAAAGGTAAACCTCATAAATCTCACCATCAACCAAAATAGTCCTTGGTGCACCTTTACGGTTCTTCTTGTTCTTACCAACAATCTTAGTTAATTTAAGTTTGCTGACATCATGCGATCTGACCATACCAGTCTGTGCTGCTGCGCCAGATGCCTGTTGCTCTAATGAAAATTCCTTACCAGCTGACTCGCCATTGGCGCTTGCGCCTTGACCTTGCTGATTGTTTTGTCCGCTTGGACGTATACCTGATAAACCGCCTATGCTCATGGTTTAACTATATAGGAACTATATTAAGGACTAGTTAAGGAAGCAAAAAAGACTGAATTTATAGGGTAATCTCAGATTTTGCTTTGTAAGTGCCAAGTGCAAGGCATTTGAAGTCCGGAGGACGTGTCCGAAGTGGGCTCTAGCCCATGAGGTTGAGGGAGGACGGAGTGGTAAAAAAACCAATAGTGGAACCGAGTCCCCGGAGTAATAACAAAGCAATTGGTGCTTACAGAGTAAAATCAAACGTCTAGGACTGCTAAGCCTGCATACTCTTCGATGAATGACTTACGTGGAGCAACCACATCACCCATCAAAATATCAAAGATTCTACTTGCTTCCTGCCCGTCTTCAATTTGAACCTGTTTAAGAGTACGTGTCTCAGGATTCATAGTAGTATCCCATAGCTGTTGGGGCATCATCTCACCCAAACCTTTGAAACGTTGTATGCTTGCTTTCTCACCAATTTCTGCAAGCGCAAGTTCAAGCTGATGATCAGAATAAACATACTTCACTTTCTTCTTGTATTCAAGTTTGTAGAGAGGAGGTTGTGCGATAAAGACATGTCCTTCTTCAATCAACTGACGCGCGTAGCGGAAGAAGAAAGTCAAAATCAAAGTACGAATATGAGCTCCATCGACGTCGGCGTCGGTCATGATGACAACGCGCTTGTAACGTAGCTTGCGCAAGTCAAGGTTTGCAGCATCCATCTTCAGTACAGCAGCTTCTCCCTTCTTGCCCTTAGACTCTTCATTCTCAAGTGGCACCAAACCAATGGCTTGAATCATTGCTTGAATCTCTTGGTTATCGTAGAGCTTATCAACAGTAGCTTTCTCAACATTTAGAATCTTACCTCTAAGTGGCAGGATGGCTTGGAAGTTACGATCACGTCCTTGCTTCGCTGAACCACCCGCTGAATCACCCTCAACTAGGTAAACTTCACACAATTCTGAATCAGTATTAGAACAATCAGAGAGCTTACCAGGAATTCCGGAGCTACCTTCTAGTGCTGATTGACGACGAACTGCGTTACGAGCCTTCTTGGCAGCTTCACGCGCTTTGCGTGACATCACCGCTTTGTTGATAATGTTCTTCGCTTCTTTAGGATGTTTATCAAGCCAGTCAGCAAGATTATCACCAAGAATTTGCTGTACTGCAGAACTTACTTCATTATTGAGAAGTTTAACTTTAGTCTGAGATTCAAACTGCGGATCTTTGACCTTAACAGAAATGATTGCAGTGATACCTTCACGCACATCATCACCACTCAGGTTATCTTCTTTCTCCTTAACGATATTAGCTTTGCGAGCGTAATCATTCATGATCCTAGTCAAAGCAATTCTAAAACCTTGCATATGAGTACCACCATCAGGGTTGGTGATATTGTTTGCAAAAGCAACACAGTGCTCATTGAAGTTCTCTGTGTACTGCATCGCTAGTTCCACGATGACTTCTTGGCTTTCTCCTTCACATTCAAAGACGGTCTTGTGAATTGGTGAACGTGACTCATTCAAGTACTTAACGTAGCTAAGCAAACCATCAGGATTGTGATACTCCTCAGAGTAGTGAGGATCATCTTCCTTGAGACGCTCATCAGTAAAGATGATCTTGAGTCCCTTGTTGAGGAAAGTCATCTCACGGAAAGCATGTGATAAAGTCTCACGATTGAAACTAGGCGTGAATTCATCTCCTGCAGAATCTGTTTCTTTGAAGATTTTTTTATCAGGCCAGAAACGAACCAAAGTTCCGGACTTGTCGGTCTTACCGGTCTTCTTAAGAGGAGCAGTAGCTGAACCTACTGGTTTGCCGCTACCCTTGAACTCAACAAAGTACTTGTGACCATCTTTATATACTTCTACATGCAACTTGTCTGATACTGCGTTGACACAACTTGCACCAACCCCATGCAGACCACCTGAAACTTTGTAGCTTGAATCTTCGCCGCCAAATTTACCACCGGCATGAAGCACAGTGAAAACAGTCTCAACCCCAGAGAGTCCGGTCTTCTTAACCTTATCTACTGGAATACCGCGACCATTGTCCTCAATCGAGATAGAACTATCTTTATGTATCGCAATATTGATAGTGTCACAGTAACCAGCTAGGGCTTCATCGACGGAGTTATTAACGATTTCATAGACACAGTGATGCAGTGCCTTGTGGTCAGTACCACCGATATACATACCTGGGCGTTTACGGACAGCTTCTAAGCCCTCCAATACCTCAATATTGCTGGCGCTGTAATCAGCCTTGCCCTTGGTCTTATTTGATTTTTTGGAACTATCTGTCTTAGTCATTGTTGCCATTGTAACCCTCATATTCTAGCATTGATGCGGATTTTGGCATAATTAAGAAATGTCAAACCTCAGGCTCTGTTGCAGGGCTATAACTACGTAAAAATTGCCTGAGAGAAGAATTCAATGGTCTTATTGCAAGATCAACAAGGTCGTGAAGCAAGCTTTCTACTTCTTCTCTGTCTCTACTATCAGGCTGGTTCTCTGTTGCAGTATCCAGACTAGCCAGGGTGTAGACTATTTTTTTTAATTCGGGGGAAGCCCAAACCTCATCTGAATCATTAAACTCTGCTACTCTGGCAAGACAAGCTCTTTGCACTGACCTTAACTGCCTAGTACTACCAGACTTGAGAGCTTGTTTGAATTCATTGATTAGGCTTATTACTTCAGCTCTTCTCTTGGAAGATAGCTTAGTTGAAATTTCTGCTTTGAGTTCTTCCCTACTAGATTCTGCAACTGCATCATATACACGCAGTGGAATCCATCTTTTGTCTGAAAGCAACAGGTCGGCTGAAAGAAACGTAACTATTCCGACCAAAGTAAGCCAAGCAAATAACCAGGGACCAATGAGGAAGCGATTGTCTTCCGTATTTTGTTCAAGAGCAGAAAGAAGTTCTGTGGTTTGATTTAATAGTTCTCTATTTTCATGTATGAATTGTTTAAACCCTTGTGGATCTTCTTGCTTGAATTTCTTCAAGTTTTGATTAAGCTCAATTAATTGTTTTTGGCTTAGTTTGAGGCTCTCAGTTAGTTCTTCATGTGATCTATTAGTTTCTATAGTTCTTGAAAGTAAATTTAATTCAGCTTCAGACAGTGTTGCTACTCTGCCCTTTTTGGGCTCTGCATTGATAGTGGCAGGATCTGCCCCTAAACCAGCTAAGCCGGCTCCCAAGATTACTAATGGTCTCAATACCTTCATAACATAAGACAGTTTAGCAAATTAACTAAAGATATTTTGATAGCAAACAAGCTAAAATGTATTACGCAAATATAAATGTCAGTGGCTCCACTAGTAGTCATACCTGATTTCACGCGGTACCAAGTAGCTACCGCACCAGTTGCTGCAGGCAAAGAACAAGGTCTACTAAAACGAGCAGGTAAATTCTTCAAAAATTATGCTGGCATCATTGATTCACGTGAATCTATCACCCGTATCATTCTTGATCTTACTGCTTTTGATATCCCAACTATTGCAGCAGCAGCTACTCGCAACTGGTCAAGTTTTTGTGAGGCAGTTTTTGAAGGTGGTCTAGGAACTACTACTTTATTTGTGGCTCCACATTTAACCAAATTAGTTGCAAAACTTGCCAGTAAATTTTTCTTGGATCCAGAGGACCAAAAACACTACGACAAATTAGTTCGCTTCTACCGGCATGAGTTACATGATGAGGCTGGCTTCAAACAAGGTGTCTCTCGGATCTTGGCAGAAGAGCCAAAAGATTTAGAACGAGTAGCTCAAGTTTACCAAGGTGTAGACAAGCCAGAGCGAGCACAGGACTATCAAAACAATGCTCAAGAACTCAAACATTATTTTTCAAACTTAAACTACCAGCAAGCTAGACTCAAAGCCTTATTGAACTTTAAGGAATCAGTAATTGCATTTGAATCCTTGTTTGAAGGTAGTCTCTGGGGCGGCTTTGGACTGATGTTGCGTTGGTTCCGAAAACATATACTTAAACAAGATAGTTTTTCTGGAACCAAGAACTATGTCAACAAAGAAGAAGCTGCCAAGTTAGGTGAAGACAAGCCGCTTTCATTCTTTCAAAAAATACTTGGCGGCACAGCAGTGCTTATGTCACCGCTTTATAACAAACTAATGATGTCTGCTTGCCGCGACCGAACTAAAGTTCAGAGAAATAAATTCCTACAACTTATAGACAAAGGACTGGATATGACTCATGGTTTATTTCCTAAGCTTGGTTTACTTTTTAGTTACACTACCGTACCCAAATGGATAGGAGCACTAGCAACAGTTCAAGGACGTGATGAATTGATAGAAAGATTTTTGAAGCTTTGTACAGTACTACCAAGCTGGTGGCTTGGGCACCGCATTGCCAATGGTGGACTAGCAGCATGGTTTGACAAAAAACTTGCAGCCAAACATGGAGTAGAGAGAGGAATTTTATTAGAGCCTCAGTATGTGAACAAATGGGCGCCAGATCCAGCTAAGATTCACCATGTTATAGAAAGAAGCAAAGACAATCCAGCTTTGCTTGAAGATGCCAAGGATGCTCACGCCAAAGTTCTCTACGCAGGTCTAGGTCTACACTCACTTGGAGTATTTTTAATTACCATGCTTATTAATAAATTTACCAAATGGCGCGTTCAAAACAAGCTCGCCAAAGCCGCTTAGTAAGTGTCGATCATAGCTCCGGCAGCGACTAATACCTGCCCAGAGACGTAAGAAGAAAGATCGGAACCAAAGAACAAAGCTAAATTAGCAATATCAATTGGCTTACCCATTCCTTCTGGACGTTGAAGACCAGTTTGTGAGTAGAGCATCTGAATCATTTGCATTTGTTGATCTGGCACTCCAAGCTTAGGATCATCAGAAGGACCAGAAGTTAATCGAGTCTCGATGAAACCAGGAGCAATAGAATTACAACGAACATTAAAGCGCGCCCACTCTTTTGCTACCGTGCGAGTCATACCATTGATACCAGCTTTAGCAGAAGCATAATTGATTTGTCCAGCGTTACCTTTAACACCAGAAGTAGAACTTACATTAATGATAGATCTAGACTTGGCTTCAGAACCTTCATTCTTTCCAGCATCACGCATAGCTGGGACACTAGCTTGAATCATATTGTAGGTACCTTTGAGGTTAACGTTAATTACAAAATCCCACTCATCTTCAGTCATCTTGTGAATGACAGCATCGCGAGTGATTCCTGCTATATTCGCAAGGATATCGATTGACCCACCGCCAAGATCCATTCCAGCTTTGATGATATTGTCGCAGTCTTCGCGCTTGCAAATGTTTCCGGCAACCACCACTCCATCAGAACCTGCTGCTTTGACCAATTCTAAAGTTTCACCCGCTGGACCATCATCGATATCTGCGATCACAATTTTGGCACCATGCTTAGCATAGAGTTCAGCCGTTGCTTGCCCAATTCCTCTACCTGCTCCGGTCACTACTGCTACTTTACCGTCTAATAATTTGCTCATAAAATCATCATACCCCAGTCTAGCCACCCATGCCTTAACCTTTACCACTTTTTGAGATAATAGGCACCAGCTCACAATGGAATTATCCTGAAAAATGGTAAAGGTTAAGGCATGGGTGGCTTTTACTGGTAACATATTTAGCGATGGACAAAAACATAGTAATAGTTGGTGGAGGATTAGCCGGACTTGGTGCCGCACTCAAAGCAGTGCAAAATGGTTGCACAGTCGACATTATTTCCCTAGTGCCAGTAAAACGCTCGCACTCAGTTTGCGCTCAAGGTGGTATCAACTCTGCCAAAAATATCAAGGGCGAGGGTGATGATCCTGGGAAACATTTTTTCGATACAGTTTACGGTGGCGACTTTCTTGCTAACCAAGGACCAGTTAAGCGCATGTGCGATGCTGCTCCAGAAATCATCGATCTCTACGATAGATTTGGGGTGATGTTTAACCGTACTCCAGAAGGACACTTAGACTTCCGTCGTTTTGGTGGCACACTTTATCACCGTACAGCTTTTGCTGGTGCTACAACCGGTCAGCAACTGCTTTACGCGCTAGACGAGCAGGTACGTCGTTTTGAATCTGAAGGCAAGGTCAATAAATACGAAGGCTGGGAAATGCTCTCTAATGTTATTGATGAAGATGGAGTTTGCCGTGGTGTGGTCGCTCAGAATCTACTTACAATGGAGCTCAAAAGCTTTAAGGGTAACGCTGTAATTCTTGCAACAGGTGGACCAGGAAATGTCTACGGACGCTCAACCAATTCAGCTATCAATAATGGTATTGCTGCTGCAGCTTCATATCGCCAAGGTGTCCATTACGCCAATGGTGAATTCATTCAAGTTCATCCAACTGCTATCCCTGGTACTGACAAGGATAGACTCATGTCAGAATCAGCTCGTGGTGAAGGTGGTAGAGTCTGGACTTACAAAGATGGAAAGCCTTGGTACTTCCTTGAAGAAAAATATCCACGTTATGGAAACTTAGTTCCGCGCGATGTTGCCACTCGTGAAATTTTTGACGTAGTCGTTAACCAAAAACTTGGAGTTGATGGTAAGCGCTGCGTATTCCTTGATCTCACTCACAAGGAACGTGAGGAACTTGACCGTAAGCTTGGTGGCATACTTGAGATCTACGAAAAATTCAAAGGCACCGACCCACGTGAAGTACCGATGGAAGTCTTCCCATCAGTGCATTACAGCATGGGTGGTCTTTGGGTTAACAATGAGAACCAGATGACCAATATCCCTGGCTTGTTTGCTGCTGGCGAATGTGAGTATCAATACCACGGTGCCAATAGACTCGGTGCTAACTCCTTACTCTCATGTACTTTTGGTGGTTTCCTTGCTGGAACTGAAGCTGCTGGGTATATCAAAAATCTTGAGAAGTCAGTTACTGATGTTAAAGAAGATGAGTTCAAAAAACAAATCAAATCAGAAGAAGATCAAATCAGTCAGATCATCTCGCAAGAAGGCTCAGAGAACGCAAGACAGATCCACGTTGATATGGGTGATCTAATGACAGCCAATGTTACGGTGGTTCGCGATAACAAAAAACTTGAAGCAACTATCAAACAGCTTAGTGAGTTCCAAGACAGGCTCAAAAAAGTCAGTATCCCAGACTCAGGCAAATGGGCAAACCAAAGTTTGTTCTACTCACGTGAACTTTCACATATGTTAGACATCGCCAAGATCATTACTACTGGAGCACTTGCTCGCAATGAGAGTCGTGGCGCTCACTACAAACCAGATTTCCCTGATCGTGACGATGACAATTGGCTCAAAACTACTCTTGCTGATTACAAAGATGGTGAACCAGTACTTAGTTACCAAGAAGTTGATATCAGCTTAGCTGACCCAGTGAAGAGAGACTATACCAAATAATGTTCAATATCTACACAGCAATTGATATTCTCAACGAGAAGGCTGTTCGGCTCTACAAGGGCGATTATGACCAAGAGCACACTTATAACAACGACCCACACTTTGTTGCTAAACGCTGGCAACAACTTGGTGCTCAATACTTACATATAGTTGACTTAGACGGTGCTAGAGATGGCAAGTTGGTCAATCGAGCACTAATCAAACTTATCGTCAACGAGCTGAAAGTGCCAGTGCAAGTAGGTGGTGGCATTCGTAATATAGAATCACTTGAGATTTTGATGAATGCAGGTATCAACAGAGCAATACTAGGTAGTGCAATAATCAAAGATCCGGATTTTGTCAAAGAAGCATTTAAAATTTACGGGGGTGAGAAAATAGTCCTAGGTATTGATTGTAAAGATGGTTACTTAGCCGTAGAGGGCTGGCAAGAAAGTTCTCAATTAACTGCAACCGATATAGTCCAGCAGTACATGGAGCATGGGCTCAAGTATGTTGTTTTTACCGACATTGATAGGGATGGCACCCTTGAAGGACCGAGCATTACTGACTTGCGCAATTTACTAGAAGCTTGTCCCGAAGTTCAGGTCATTGCCAGTGGTGGTGTCAGTGATATGAATGACGTTAACGACCTTAAGGATCTCAAACATATGCATAATAACCTTGATGGAGTTATCATCGGCAAAGCTCTTTATGAGGGTAAGATAGAACCTCATCAACTTTATTGTGATGAGATCTATGAATAATGCAAATCCTTTCTGCCAGTTCAAGTAAATTAAGCACCAAGACTGCAGTTGCACTTGGCATGTTTGATGGGCTACATCTTGGTCATAGAGCTGTTATTCAACCGGCTCTAGATTATGCAGGCGCGCAAGGTCTCAAGACAGCAGTAATCACTTTGGAAAATCACCCTCGTGAACTAACTCGCGGAGCAGCACCAAAATTAATCACCAACTTAGACACCAGGCTTGCTTTATTTGAAGAACTTGGAATCGACTACGCCTTAGTACTTAAGTTTGATCAAGAACTGATGTCAATGAGTGCTGAAGACTATCTGGAAAAATATTTGCTCAATATCCTCAACGCTAGTTTTGTTAGCACCGGCTATGACCATCACTTTGGCAAGGATAGATCTGGTACCCCAAAGTTTTTAGAGACTTGGACCAAAGCTAACTCAATTGAACTTAAAGTAGTTGATGCAGTCGAGCAAGCAAGCTCTACAATCAGTAGCTCCAAAATTCGTGAGTTAATTACCGAGGGCAAAATTACTGAAGCTAATGCCATGCTTGGTTATGAATTTATGATTATCTCTCAAGTACTTGAAGGTGATAGGCGCGGGCGAGAATTAGGTTTCCCAACTGCCAATCTCAAACTACCTGAAGCAATGGTAGTACCGCTCAAGGGTGTCTATTGTGGCAGTGCTGAATACCATGGGCAGGCTTATAAAGCTGTGATGAATATTGGTACTAGACCGAGCTTCAGCAATAGTGACGAGGTTATAATAGAAGCGCACTTGCTTGATTTTGACCAGGATATCTATGATGAGAAGATCAAACTTCGTTTAAATCAAAGACTTAGAGACGAGGTAAAATTCAACTCCGCTGAAGAGCTAATCAAACAAATCAAAGCAGATATAGAATTATGCACGAACTGAAGCAAAGATTAATCGAATTTTGTATGCCAATCATTGATTGGGCTACCAATCTTGGTGAACCTGGTTTGTTTTCACTTGCTTTTATTGAAGCAAGTTTCTTTTTGATCCCACCAGAAGTTTTACTAACGCCAATGATTCTCAAAGGCATCAATAATGCTTATCTACTTGCAACAATTGCTGCAATTGGTAGTGTCTGCGGTGCTATCTTTGGTTACTATATTGGACTCTGGGGTGGCAGGCCCATTGCCCTCAAAGTACTTGGTTCCAAAGCAGATTTTGCTATCACCAAAGCTGAAGAATTTTTTGAACGCTATGGTAGTGCTGCAATTTTGATAGCAGCGTTTACCCCTATTCCATACAAGGTTTTTACCATTACAGCTGGCATCTGCCGTATGAAGATGCTTGGTTTCATACTCTATAGCCTATTAGGTAGAACCAGTCGCTATCTAATCTTTGCATTCCTCTTGGTGCATTTTGGTGAAGTAGTACTAGCAAACTTCTTCAAACTGGCATTACTAGCTGCTCTCATCTATGCTTTCATTGAATTTGCTCGCTGGGGATTAAAAAAACTTAAGCGAGACCAGCAATAATAAGTCTTTAACTAGTTCTTAAACTAAAACCGTTTCAATGATATTGAGCCAAACGGCTTGATAAATCAATGCAATCAGAGCAAAATAAACTATTTGAAGAAGTCATAGTAGTTAAGCCAAGTAGTGGCCGAGCCGATCAATCAGTGGCAAGCCAAACTAGAGCTACTGCTAGTTATCGTGCTGGAGATTCTGTTAATTTTCCAGTAGATAATGAAGCTACTATCGCAAAAGAATTTGTGCAATTGAAGTTGCGCAAGAAATCTCAATTACCGATCACCCTTGACGATATTAAGGAAGAAACTCAATTACAAAAAATAGTGGTCTTCTTCAAACAAAATCCATTCATCAATCTCAATAATTTTATGCAAGCTGAGCATTTACTCACTAGCTATCTCAATGACCCACTAGCTTTTGTAGAGAAGCTCGAAAAACTACGTGAAGAATTTGATAAATCAACCAAGAACAATGAAAAATTTGGCAAGGTGGTAATGAGCTTTACTTTAAGAAGCAAAGGGCTTCGTATCAAGATTGATAGGCCAAAACTCAAAGGTTGTAGTCAATCAATTGCTATCAATTTCAACACAAAACTCAACCCAAGTATGATTGCAATGACTAGTTACAACTGGAAACATAAGAAAGTTGAATTAATTAGATCTAAATCAAACTTCAAACCAATTGCTCGCCGTAACGCTGCTTCAATTGATTTTGATGCTAAAGTTTGGCAGGCCTTCAATGCGGCAGGTATTGAACAGAAAAATTACATGAAATCACTTGATTGTCTCGAACGTAACTACCTAGATCTTCCCAAATTTGTCCATGAAGTGAACAAGAAAGATCTCAGCAATATGCTTAATGCAAGTCTGATTAATAATGTAGCTATCAAAACAGACAATGAAAACACTACATTTGTTAATTTCACTACTAATTCAGCCCAAAAAGTAGAGGCTAAGATGACAAAGTTTGCATCTTCCCTTATTATCTGTTCATAATGTCATCCTGAGCTGAAAGCGTCAGGATCCCATTGTGGTAGGTAATAGATTAGGGAGGTCCTGACGTCCCCTTCTCTTTGCTCAGGGTCCTCAGGATGACATAATATAGGATGATGCAATTAGCAGAGCTCAAAACTGACCTGCGCAAGCAATTAGAAAAAACTCTCAAGGCTAACAAGCGTGACCTAGATGCCTGTGGCTTAATTTTTGAAGCTTTAGACTTTGCTTTTGACAAACATATAGAACAAAAACGCCGCAGTGGTGAACCCTACATTATCCACCCCGCAGCAGTAGCTCAAACTTTAATTGAGCTCAATGCTGACCTGGCTACGGTCTGCGCAGGTCTCCTGCATGATGTACTTGAAGATACTCAATGTGCAGCTGAAGAAATCAAAGCAAAGTTTGGTGATGATGTCTTACACTTGGTTGATGGTGTAACCAAACTAGGTAAGCTCAATTTTAAATCAAGTCAGGAGCAGCAAGCCAATAATTTCCGCAAGATGTTACTTGCTATCGCTCAAGACGTTAGGGTAGTTTTGGTCAAACTCGCTGATAGATTGCATAATATGCAGACTCTTGATTACTTAAGTGATGAGAAAAAACAACGCATTGCTCAAGAAACAATTGATATTTTTGCACCACTGGCTAATCGTTTTGGTTTACAC
>JAPPOW010000171.1:16663-19282 GCA_028817775.1 Candidatus Melainabacteria bacterium
AAGCTTCATACACTTGCACCCTTAAGAATTCAAGAAAGTCAAATATATAGTAAGTAGCAAAAAAGAAGAACGTGAAACTCAGCTACAGGTAAGCAAACAAAAAATCCAGCAAATCATATTACAAAATGATATTAAAGCTGATGTCTATGGCCGCGCTAAGCACTTCTATAGTGTTTTTCGCAAACTACGCATACCTGGAACTCAAGTCATATTGGAAGATCTTGATCAAATTGAAGTCTACGACTTACTTGGCATTAGAATCCTGGTTGACAGCATTGAAGACTGTTATGCTGTGCTTGGACTTGTACACAAACATTTCAGGCCAATGCCTGGACGATTCAAGGACTATATCGCAGTCCCTAAAGCCAATCTCTACCAATCTCTCCATACCACTGTAATTAATCCTTACGGTAAGCCACTTGAAGTGCAGATTCGTACCTATGAAATGCATGATATTGCAGAGAACGGGATTGCAGCCCATTGGCACTATAAAGAATCTGGTAGCTCTGAAGCCGAACAAAAAGACCTTGAAGAACTCACTTGGATTAGGCAACTACTTAGCTGGCAATCAGATGTAGAAGATGCAACTGAGTACGTTGACACCGTCAAGAAGGACATACTCAGTCAAGAAGTATATATTCTTAGCCCCAAAGGTGATGTTTTCACTTTGCCAGTAGATTCAACTCCAATTGATTTTGCCTACCGTGTCCACTCCAAAGTAGGAGATACTTGTACTGGAGCCAGAGTCAATGGTTCAATCGTATCAATAAACTATAAGTTACAAAATGGTGATCTAGTTGAAGTCATCACATCCAAGAACGCTCACCCCAATCTTTCTTGGCTCAACTTTGTCAAAACCAATCAAGCTAAGCATAAGATCAAATCTTGGTACAAAACCCAGAACCGTGATCGCCACCTAGCCATGGGTAAGGAAATGATGGAAGAACGTCATGGTAAAGAAGGTTTTGAGCAATTTCACAAATCTCCAGAATTACAAGAAGTTGCCAGCAGGCTCAATTACAAAACCAGTGATGATTTGATTGCAAGTGTCGGGTCGGGAGATACAACTGTTGCCCAAGTCTTTCACAAATTACAGGGCAGCAAGTATGGCGAGCAGCAAGAAGAAGAGAAAATTGAGAAGCTACTCAAGATCAAACCACGCAAGGCTCCAAGCCGCGGTGAAGAAGCTGAGATCCCTGAGCTCGATGGATTGCTCTACAATATCGCTAAGTGTTGTATGCCAATCCCTGGTGAAGCTGTTATGGGTGTAGTCTCCAAAGGTAAGGGCATCACCATCCATCGTCACAATTGTCACAACCTCAAACAAATTGAAGCTGACCGCTTAATGCCAATCAATTGGAATATCAAGAACACTAATACCTATCCAACTCATATCAGTATTGAAGTTGTCGACCGCGTTGGTATTGTGAAGGATATTCTAACTTTAGTAGCTGATGCTGAAATTAATATCGCTGACTTCAAAGTCAAAGAGCGCCCTAGTAACAATACTGCGCTACTGCGTATGATACTTAATGTTCACGGGCAGGATGAACTTAATTCAATAGTTAGCTCAATTAATAATATGAGCGACGTACTTCAAGTTGAACGTCTCTAGTTCTCAATAATTCTTAGTTATTTTGAGTGTCATCCTGAGTAGCTGCAGATGACGTCAGGGTCGCTATTACTTGAACGCCCAGAAAAGCTGTGGCGAAATTTTGTTTGCTCTTTGGGACGGGGCTCCCGGTCTTCGTTGAAACTATAGTTCTTTAGCAACCCTGAACCCTTTAGCGTCAAACCTCACTCGCAGACTACGCTGCTCGTCGGTTCTCCTCAGACGGAGCCTCTAAAAAAGAGCAAATCAAAATTTCTTTTCAGCTTTTCTTGAGACATGAGTAGAAGAATTAAATAAAATCGACTAGTTACAAGGGAGCTTGTAAGAAAATTGGCGTCTCGCTTTTTTAGAGGCTCCGTCTGAGGAGAACCGACGAGCAGCGTAGTCTGCGAGTGAGGTTTGACGCTAAAGGGAGAGAAAAAGCGAGATGCAATTTTCGTCAAGCTCACGGTACTATCGCTTAACAATATTGCCGAATTTAAAATAACTAAGAATTATTTATTGAAATCAAGTAACCATAGACTATTCTTCAAGCTCATATTGGTAAGCTTTACTATCGTGACCTAAAGTTAGACTCGTAATAACTGCTGGATCGCCCCCAGCCTTCAGGCTTGCAGTGAATGAAAAGCTAGGTATAAGTTCTTCGTATTTGGTGCCTTCGGTATTTACCATGACCCCTAAAGTATCACCAGCTTGAAAATCACCAAGAGGACAAGACATTGGCTCTTCTTCACTAGGCCATAAAACATCAGCGCCACTTTCATCAGTTAACTTTCGATCCAAAAGAGCAAAAGCCGTAATCTTATCATTCCCTGGCCGGTCTCTATCTCCTTGAATATAGTGAAGCCCTTCAGGCACTCCTTCACCAGTTAATTCTAGCTTGATAGCTGTCTGTAAACGAGGGTCGTCCATTCCTGTAACATAAAGTTTGGTACTTAAATCTACCTGATCACATATACTTTTAAGAATCTGTGTTAATAAATCCTCCAAGCCCACGGGCAATTCTT
>JAPPOW010000171.1:19292-34319 GCA_028817775.1 Candidatus Melainabacteria bacterium
GCAATTCTTCAAGTACTCCATAAGAAGGATATCCATCAGATTCGGGCACATCTTCCAATTCTAACTCGGCCAATCTCTCACCTTCAGACTTAAGCTTGCCTAGTTGACAATCAAAACGACAGCTAGTCGAAATAGGGACTCGCATAAAACTCTGCATAATAGCCTTATTATAAACTAGTCAAATTAATTAATCAACGGAAGTAGCTTTAAAGTCAGCGTCAATGACATCATCATCGCCACCAGCAGCACCAGCTTCACCCTCTGCAGGAGCTTCACCTTCCCCGCCCTCTTGAACATGAGGAGCTAGCTCACGGTTAAATTCAGCAATTGCATTCTGGATATCGATTGCTTTTTGTTTGATATCCTCAGCAGCACCATTGTCCTTAATTAGATTACGTAATGCTTCAGCTTCTTCAAGTAAGTTCTTAGACACGCCCTCTAGAGCTCCAGCATATTCTTTATCCTTGTGCTCATCGACTAATCTTTCAGCAGCGTAAACAAGCGAGTCAGCTTTATTGCGCTCTTCTTGCTCTTCCTTAAATTTCTTGTCTTCTTCAGCCTTAGCTTCAGCATCCTTGACCATCTTGTCGATTTCATCATCACTCAAGTTAGTTGAAGCAGTAATAGAAACGTTTTGCTCTTTACCAGTAGCTTGATCTTTAGCTGATACATTCAAGATACCGTTAGCATCGATATCAAAAGTAACTTCAATCTTAGGTACTCCACGCGGCGCTGCAGCGATATCATCAAGATGGAAATCACCAAGTAACTTATTATCAGCAGCCTTGGAACGCTCTCCCTGATATATTTTGATATCTACTCTAGTTTGATTGTCCTCTGCAGTTGAGAAGCTCTCAGATTTTTTAGTTGGAATTGTAGTGTTGCGCTCAATCAAACAAGTCATCACACCACCTAGAGTTTCAATACCCAAGCTTAGTGGAGTAACATCAAGCAAGACTACATCTTTAACATCACCAGCTAGTACACCACCCTGAATAGCAGCACCAACTGAAACAACCTCATCAGGATTAACGTGTTGGTTAGGATCCTTACCAGTAATCTCCTTAACGATATCCTTGACAGCAGGGATACGAGTTGAACCACCAACTAAGATCACTTCATCAATCTCAGAGATTTGAATATCAGCGTCTTTGATCGCTTGGTTCAGTGGACCCTTGACCTTGTCGAATAATTTTTGTGAAAGATCCTCAAACTTAGCTCTATTGATAGTCATCTCCAAGTGCTTAGGACCAGACGCGTCAGCCGTAATGAAAGGTAAGCTGACATTGGTTTCCATCAAGTTTGATAGTTCCATCTTCGCTTTCTCAGCTGCTTCAGTTAGACGTTGCAGTGCCTGCGCGTCCTCACGAAGATCGATACCATTTTCTTTTCTAAATTCTTCAGCGATATGATCAACTAGAACTAAATCAAAATCATCACCACCAAGTCTAGAATCACCAGCAGTAGCTTTAACCTCAAAGACACCGTCTCCAAGCTCAAGAATCGAAACATCAAATGTACCACCACCAAGGTCAAAAACCAAAATAGTAGACTCTTCTTTTTTATCAAGACCATAAGCTAAAGCTGCAGCTGTTGGCTCATTAATGATACGCAAGACTTCTAGTCCAGCGATCTTACCAGCATCCTTAGTTGCCTGTCTCTGACTGTCATTGAAGTAAGCTGGTACTGTAATAACTGCCTGCTCTATACCCTGACCGATGTAAGCTTCAGCATCTTCCTTGAGTTTACGAAGTACTTGCGCTGAAATTTCCTGAGGTGATAAATCTTTGCCATCAACTTGGATATTTACCGAGTTGTTCTTACCCTGCACTGTATCGTAAGCAAGATTAGAACGATCAGCCTCAGTCTCATCCCAAGTGTGACCAATCAAACGCTTGGCGCTATAAATAGTTTGCTTAGGCTTAAGTACCCTCTGACGCTTTGCGATTTGCCCAACTGATTTATCATCTCCCAAGAAGACCACAGACGGAGTCGTACGCGCGCCCTCTGAATTAGGTATTACGGTTGGCTGTCCAGCCTCCATAATTGCCATACAAGAGTTGGTCGTTCCCAAGTCTATACCTAATACTTTGCCTTTTGCTGTCATATCAATTAGCAATTATATCAAAGCAAAATAGCCAAAATCTTTAAATTTTCTTATGTGTAATACACTTTCCTTGCTGATTTGAGCCCACCAGCGTGTTAAGATCATATCCATGTCAAAAAAAGAAATTAACAATGTTACTTTAGTGGGTAGAGTTGGGCAGGACCCAGAATTAAGATATTTTGAGTCAGGTTCAAGTATGGCGACATTTTCGCTAGCCATCAACAGACCTACTCGTAACAAAGAAACAGATTGGTTTGATATTAAACTTTGGGGCAAACAAGCAGAAATCGCTGGTGAATATGTCCGCAAAGGCAGTTTGATTGGAATTGCTGGCGGCGTAGACTGGGATTATTGGAATGATAAGAACACTGGTGATCTGGTTACTAAGCCTGTAATCATGGGCAACGAGTTGCGTTTACTTGGTTCGAAGGCCGATAATGCAGCGTATGCAGCGAATAACTAGAGATATCGCTCTAGCGCTGTAACGGACTTAACCGAAAGCCGCTAGAGCGTTACAGCCCTGGAGCGCTACAGCGAAGTACTCGCGACCGCAGTCGCGAGTACCATCGTATCCTCATGGCTGATTGATACTTGTATCTCTTTGATAGAGAGTTCTTCAGCGAGCTTTTGAGCTTTCCCTGAGAGTTTAACTTTAGGCATACCTGAATCAGGGCAACGAATCACTTGAATATCTTGGAAACTGAGTTTCTTACCGATACCAGTACCAAATAATTTAGCGATTGCTTCTTTAGCAGCATAGCGTCCCGCAAAACGATGAATAAAGAGTTTGCGCGATTGTTGAGACATCAAATCCTCAACTTCTTCTTTAGTTAAAACCCGCTGTAGAAATTTAGCGCCAAAGCGCTTATAAATCTTTTCGATTCTTAGAGGGCTGCAGAGATCGTTTCCAAGTCTAATCACTTATAATAATTATATGCCACAAAGACCAAAAATCATAGTCGCTGGAGCCCTTGGCAAAATGGGCAAGGCTGCAGTTGAAACCTTCTTAGCGAATTCTGATCGCTTCGAGCTTGTAGCTGCAGTGCTTAGAGACCTTGGTAATGTCAGTGAACAAGTCAAGCAAGACCACGAGCAACGTGGCGTCAAGTTGATTGATAATTTAGAGGCTGAATTAAACCAGGGGGGAGTGGATATTTTAATTGAACTTACCACTCCTGATAGTGTGTTTGAAAATTCTAAACTAGCTTTGAATAGTGGTGTGCGTCCAGTGATTGGAGCAACTGGTTTAAGTGATGATGATATCAACGAACTCAACTCACTTAGTCAAAAGCAAGGACTCGGTACTATCATCGCTCCTAACTTTGCAATTGGTGCAATCCTAATGATGAAGTTTGCAGCACAAGCTGCTAAATATATGGACCGCTATGAAATTATTGAGAAGCACCATGAAGCCAAAGTCGACGCTCCTTCAGGTACTGCAATCAAAACTGCAAAATTAATCAGTGACAACAATGGTCAAAATCAAAGCCCACAGGCTGGTGAAATTTCACGGGGCGAGTTGCACTACGGAGTACCAATTCATAGTCTAAGGTTGCAAGGTTATGTCGCTAGCCAAGAAGTAATTTTTGGTGCCCAAGGACAGACTTTAACTATTCAACACGATACTATTGATAGATCAAGTTTTATGCCCGGTATTTTATTGGCTTCGGAGAAGATTATGGAATTAGACAGGCTGGTTTATGGTCTTGAGAACCTTATCTAGTTCAACTTCTGAATTTCTAACCCAATCCCGAGCCCAAATCTTATGCACTTTCCAATTCAGTGATTTAAGTACCTGGCGGCGCAGACGCTCACGATCACGGCAAGTCTTAGCTGATTGATAAATCTTACCGTCTGTTTCGATCGCCAATGCAAACTGATTCAAGTTCTGTGGGTCACGTACAGCGATATCAATTCTATAATCTGACGAACCTAAGAAACGCTCTACTTGATAACCTTTAGCTTCAAGCGCCTGGGCAATTGACTCTTCAATCGAGTGTTTACCGTCATTGCAAACGTCAGTGAAGCAATCCAGAGTGGTAACAAGCTCATTAGACTGGATTGCCGCGTCGACTTCGTCGTCTCGCAATGACGGATCATCACTAGTACGAGATTTCATGAAGGCTTCTTCAGTAAAGCCAAGATATTTTTTCAAGAGCATCGCACCTTGAGCGCTAGTACGACTCAGATCAATATCAGAAGAAGTTATCGAACTAAAAACTTTAAGTTTATTACGCGCTCTGGTGATCGCCACATTGAGACGACGGTGCCCACCCTCACGATTTAGTGGTCCAAAATTATGTGAGAGATTGCCTTTGCGGTCACGCGCGTAACCAATACTAAAGTAAATTACATCACGCTCATCCCCCTGCACGTTCTCTAAGTTCTTAATAAATAAAGCATCAATGCGCTCTTCATCCAAGAAGCTCTGATCTTGCTCTGGGTTCTTGCGAATCAATTTAGCCAGCTCACGCTCGATTGCAAATTGCTGCGCCTCAGAAAATGCTATCACTCCAAGACTCACATCAGGTTTAGCATTGTAATGTTCGATGATAGCTTCAGCAACCCGAGTAGCTTCCTTACGGTTAAACCTAGCACCCTTCTCATAGTAGCCTTTCTCAATTAATTCAAACTCGATACCATAATCATCAGAGCGAGCAATTGGTGATGGGAAGGTAATCAATTGATTGTCATAGATATGATAGTTAGAGAACTTAATCAAATCCTCATGACGACTACGATAGTGCCAGCTCAAAGTATGGCTATCAAGGAAGACTGAGCATTCATCAAGCACCGACTCAAAATTATTGTTCTCATAATCATCGTCATCATTATCAATATAGTTAAAGAAATTAGTTGGTGGCAATTGATTAGAATCACCTGCTAGGATCAATTGCTTACCACGATAAATAGAGCAAATTGCATCTTCAGTTCTAATCTGAGAAGCTTCATCAAAGATCACCATATCAAACTCAACAAATTTATAAGCTTCATCGCCTTTCTTCTTAGCTTCAATCAATTGTGAGACAGAAAGCGGACTCATCATCCAACAAGGCTTAATAGTCTGTAAGAGTTCAGGGATCTCTTGAATCAACAAACGAATTGGCTTATGTTTCTTTTTCTTATTGATCTCATGGTTAAGTACTTGCATATCCTGCTTATTAAGGACATTTGCAGCAAACTCAATCCAATTGAGGGCTAGTGACTTACTGACTTGATATTTATTACGTTCCTGTAACTGCAAATCAAGATCAACAAATTTCTGAATCAATAATTCTTGTGACTCACCACTAAACTTACGAATCTGTGGATTGGAGATCTCAATCTTATCAACCCAAGCTTGATAAAGCTTACGCAAGAATAATGACTTGATCATTTCAGCATCAATATTCTGCATTGGTGAATCGATTAGCGCCTGCACAAATTGCCCCATACCAAGCTTCTTAGCTTCAGACTCTAATCTTCTAAACTCAATCCAATCTTCAATCTTGGTGATATTAGAAACCAAATCATCCAAATGCTCACCAAGCTCAGCGAAGCTCAATTTATCAAAATCAAGATTTGGACTAGGGAAAATACTGCGGTAATATTTTGTATGGAACTTAAGCAAGTCATAAGCCTGAATTAAATCCTTGGCTTGCTGCTCAAAATCATCAAAGCCTTGTTCTTGGCTGTCTTCAGAGACTACTTCAAGCAAAGCTGATGGCATCCCCTGCCCACCAAATTTACCCATCACCTTACGAACCCAGGTGATTGCAGTGATAGTTTCATCCCAGTTAGTATCAAACTCCTTGTAGAATTCACCCAGCTCTAATTTAAGTTCGGTCTCATCTTTGGCAAGTTCATGGGATTTTTTGTCGAGCTGAGCGGCATGCTGCAGGTCGGAAATTATAGTCTCTATACTTTTGGCTTCATTGTAGACTGACATCTTCTTGATTTGATCAACTGTTTGCCAGTAATCAAAATTCAAGAATCTAAAGATACCAGTGAACTTTTGAGTAAATTTTGTAATCAAGGCTTCATGGTCGAGATCTAAGAAGTCTGGATTGTACTTACCCAAGAGCTTGGTCTTATCGAGCGCGTACTCTTCATGCTCAATCTTGGCTTCAATGGTCAAAGTCTGCACATCATTAAGTTTGCCAGGATTAAACCAATCTTGTTTTGGAAATGGTGAGTCGATAGCTAGCTTAGAAGCTTCAGCTAACCACTTGAATTCTTTAATGTTGGTAACTTCACGAGCAAAGTATTTTTGGGCAATTGGATTAGCGTAGTCTTCCAATTTACCAAGAATATTTTTAAACTCCAAAAAATTAGCCTTGATCTCATTTTCAATCTCAAAGCTAAGATTCTGCACTTCAGCGTTACGCCAAATAAAACTATTGTAGTCATTAAGAATCTCATCTTTGCTGGCAAGATCCTTGAACCAATAATCAAGCTCTGACAATTTCTCTAAATCAATTCGCTCAATACTTGGAATAGTAAACTCAATATCCTCACACTCAGCAAGCTCCATCTCCAGTTGGCTTAGCTCACCATAGATCTCATAAAGACTCTTGTGGATTGGTTCACGCACTCGATGCAGTTCATCAATAGCAAGTTGAATTTGTTTCTTGACCTTATTAATATCATCAATAAAACTAGCTCGCTTAGCGTCCAAAGCCAAAGCTTTGATTTCATCAAGTGAAGCTCTTAGCCCTGCAATAATCTCAGATTTCTTCTGCTGAGAGTTATGCAGTTCAAGACAAGCCAAGTTGAGCTTACTTTCTTTAAGTCTATTGACCACAACCTCTAGAGCAGACTTTTTCTCACTAACAAAGAGCACTTTTTTGTTTTGAGCAAGCGATTCAGCAATGATGTTAGCGATAGTTTGTGATTTACCAGTACCTGGGGGTCCTTGAATCACAAAACTCTGCCCAGCTTTGGCTGCATTGATTGCTTCCTCCTGACTACTATCAGCATCAAGAATTTGCATCGAAAGATTATGGTCAAGCTTAGAATCAATCTGGTCAGCTTTGACCATATACTCTGACTTAAGGTCTCTGTTTAACTTATCAGCTTCAATTAATTCCCCAGAAATTTGCCTAATCACTGGATGCTGAGTAATTCTATCCTCATTCTCTTCTATATCTTTGTAGAGAGAAAGTTTTGCAAAAGAAAACAAACTCAGACAAGATTCATCCAGCAGATCCCAATTCATATGGTCCTTGGTTATATGAGCTTTGATACGAGCAATAATTTCTTCTAATTCTTCAAGTTTCTCAATCTCATCAAGCTCAGCTTCAAATGGGGTCAAATCAATACCATAGTCACGCTCAAGTTTGTAAGCCAAAGTTGGATTAATTCGGATCTCATCTTCAATTGAATTAAGTTTGAATGCTCCATTGAGGCCGCGTCTTTCTAAACCAACTGGAATCAAAATCAAAGGTGACTTGGCAAGGTCTTCTACGCCGCCAGCAGCCTTTGGTTTCCACTCGAGGAAATACAGTGAGAGATAAAGTATGTTGACACCCGTCTCTTGAATACTAGACTTAGAGCGGGTTTTAAGCTTAGACAAAGCCTGATCAAGTTCTTTCAAGTCCTTGTTTGTCTGCAAAGCATTAGTTAAATCAAACTCAGCTTCAATTGCCATCGGAGCATCTTGATTCTCCATCTCGTCAAAGCTCATACCGGGCTCAAGCTCATCATCAGCCATCGGCAATTCTGAAGCTCCATCGCTTCCAAGTTCAGCTGTATTGAAAGCTGCAATTGCATGCTGCAAAGCAAGTGATCTTGATTCAACTACCAGTTTGCGAAAAACATCTTTGCACTCTTCCTGAAACTCAATAGTCAAACTAGGTCTTGCTTTAAAAAAGAGCAATTGATTTCTTTTACTGAAATCAATAAGATGTTTTTTCCAATTCTCCAATTGGGATTTTATTTTGGATTGCCGCTCTAATGAATTTACTGCCATAAAAAGATCTGCCAAGCATCGCTTCGCTACATAATAAGACTCACGCACGCGTCTTATGTTCCTTGATGAAGTATTTTTAAGTAAAATCAGTTTACATATTTAGCAGCAAGCTTTAGAATATGTATTAAGAAGAAAAGAATCACAAATGTATAAGAGATTAAATTCTTCTTTATAGGGTTCGTTTGGTTTCAACGGTTTCAAATTCAATACCAAGGAATTTTGCGGTGAGCTGTGCTCATGCAGCTAGGGCTGCAGCCTCATGGATTTCAAGATCTGCTAATACACTTCTTGGCGTGGTTGGTCTAGGCAGCAAAGTCAAAAGAGAAAGTCAGAGAGCTATTCATAGAGCACCAGTTAAAACTCAAGCGCCTGCTGGCCCAAGGAGGACCAACCATAATATAAGACTGAAGCCAACTAGTGCGGGCAAGAGAACAAGAACAGCAAGGGGCCAAAGCTTCAGAAGCAACCCTAATAAAGGCAAGGTAAAAACAAAAACGACGACTGTCTACGATGGAGGGCTTGGGCGCCCTAGCAGCTACAAACGCAAAGAAACTCAAACTTACAGGATCACTCCCAATAAGAAGAGCCTTCCACTCAATAATAAATAACTGGTCTTAAAACTTTCAGAAAGACTGAATTAGGATAAGTACTAAGCCTCAGCTGGGGCAGCTTCCTCTGCAGGAGCCTCAGCAGTTTCTGCAGGAGCTTCAGTTGTTTCTTCAACGCTAGCTTCTTCCTTGGCTTGAGATTCAGCCTCTACTTTCTTCTTCTTAGCCTTGGTATTCTTAGTCGATTGTTTCAATAGCTCTTCACGAGCTTTTTCTTTATCTGCTCTAGCTTTAGATTTAGATTGGTATGGACCGTTGCCCAGGTCATGGATAGGCTCGCGCTTCAGCACAGACTTTACTGATTCACTTGGCTGCGCGCCAACCGATTGCCAGTACTTAGCACGCTCAGTGTTAAGCACCAATTCTTTAGTCTTTGGATTATAAAATCCAAGCACTTCTACCGGCTTGCCATCACGTTTAGTAGCTTTTTCGAGCACAGATATCCTGTACATAGGGGCTTTTTTCTTACCAAATCTTTGAAATCTAATTTTTAACATATGCAGGGGATAATTCTAGCTTAGGCTAAGCTATAAATACAAGCTAGAAGATAAAAAATAACTTAAACAGCTGCCTGACAGAGCTCTGTGCATTTAGCCACTGGATCAGCAATCTCGGTAAAATCAGCTTCTGGGAAGTGGATCTTAAGCTCACGCTCAGCAGAGCCAGGCTCAGTATCACTACCGTGGATAGCGTTATCACCTATATGTTTGCCAAATTTCTTACGAATAGTACCCTCATCGGCAGCTTCTGGGTCAGTAGCTCCCATAGCATCTCTAGCCTTGGCAACCACGTCTTCACCTTGCCAAACCATGCCCAGGATTAAACCAGCAGTGAAAGATTGGATCAGATCGGGAAAGAATGGCTTCTCAGAAAGCGCTGCATAATGCTCCTTGGCAAGCTCTTCAGTTGGCTTGTAGACCTTCATTGCCACACATTTGGCATCAAGTTTCTCAACCAGCATCTTCACGATACCAGCGGTATCCCCGCGCTTGAAAGCGTCAGGTTTAATAGCTAAAAACGTATTTTGAGTAGTCATGGCAGAGATTATATCACTTCCGGGTTGTAACGCCCGTAACGCGTTGTATTGACAACGCGTTACGGGCGTTACAACCCGGAAGTGATGCGTGATACAATTTGTCTTTGTGCAAAGTCTAGAAAGCAAGACTACAAGCGAGACTAGCTTTGATAGCCTCAGACCACTAGCTTGGAATGAAGCCAATCAAGGCGTGACCTTGATCGACCAACGCTTGCTGCCTTATGAGCTTAAGCAAGTTGAAGTCAAGAGTCATACTGAGATGGCTGATGCTATTAGCGAAATGGTCTTACGCGGCGCGCCTTTGATCGGTATAGCTGCTGCTTACGGCATGGCACTAGCAGCCAAAGCTGGCGCTGATCTCTGTCAAGCTCGCAAACTCCTACTTTCCACTAGACCTACTGCAGTTAATTTGGCTTGGGCACTTGAACAAATTGATGCAGTTTTACAAGGCTGTGATCTTGATAGCCCTGAAACTATTTACCAAAAAATTCTAACTAAAGCTCACTGGATTCTTGAAGATGACATAGAACGCTGTAAAAGAATGTCAGAGCATGGAGCTAAATACATCAGAGAAAAATTTGGTAATAAGAAATTTAAAATCATGACGATCTGCAATGCTGGTGCGCTTGCCACCGGTGGCTACGGCACGGCACTAGGCCTAATCCGCGAACTCGCCAAGAATGATCTTGTAGAAATGGTTTACGCTTGCGAAACTCGCCCGCGTCAACAAGGCTCTAGACTAACAGCTTGGGAACTGGCTTACGAACAAATCCCCGTAACCTTAATTTCAGACAATATGGTTTCACACACAATGAAAGAACAAGCTATTGATTTTGTAATAACCGGTGCTGACCGTATTGCAGCCAATGGGGATACTGCTAACAAAATTGGTACTTATGCATTAGCAATCCAAGCTCAATATCACCAAGTACCATTTTTTGTAGCTGCTCCCGAGAGTACTTTTGATCGCAGTCTAGAGACTGGTGATTTGATTCCAATTGAAGAAAGATCAAGCAAAGAAGTGTCTCACATCAATGATAAGTTAATTACTGCAGAGAGCGGAGTCGAGTTTTACAATCCAGGTTTTGATGTAACCCCAAACATATTGATCGAGAGAATATTTACGGAGCTAGCCACATAGACAATGACTAACCCTAACCCATGGCATCCTAGCAACCGGTTAAAAGATTTTTGGGCAGATCCTAAATTTAAGCGCGAATGGCGCAGGCATCATGAACCCAATACAGCAATTGAAGGCTTGTCTTCAGAACGAGACGAAATCCAGCGCTGGTTTAAATCCATAGATGAATCCCTTGAACAATATAGGCAAAATCTAATGAGCATAATTAATGAGTCAAGCCTTAATGGAGTTTGGTCTACCGACATCAGCAGAGATATGCTCAAGTACCGAGATTTCACTGCAGAGCATGAAGCAGGAGATTTAAGCAGAGGTAATCTGATTGAGACTTCCACAATTGCAGAGATTTCTTTATTAATATACAACGACCCAACCAAACTCGCCCATACTGATCTATTCAAACGAGTAGCAAGACAACTAAGAAGTAACGCCCATCAAATCTTTAGCAAGAAAGACCTCGTTGAACTCTTCATCAGGCTAAAGAAAGCTGAACTCAAGAGCACAAACTAAGAAAAACAATTTCCGCATCCAAATTCATCAATTTAAATAATTCAAGAAAAGTAGCTCCAGTAGTACTAATATCATCAAGCAGCAAAACTACAGCTTGATTTTCAGGATTCAAATTTAAGTCATGCTTGAGAGCAAAGGCCCCATCAAGAATCTCAAGCCTTTCAAACTTAGATTTATTAAACAAGCTTGGGGTTTCCTTAACCCTCTCAAACATAGCCGGCATTAGGCTTACAGAATTTAGCTCAAGCAACTGCAAGCCATGTTTTGTTTGCATCAAATAGTGCTGGCTAGCCTCAAAACAATTTGCAAAATCTTCAGCCAGAAGCTTTGCTTGATTATATTCTCGGCGCGCTTCTTTCTTAGCATGCATCGGCACAGGGCTAATATAGATATCTACTTTACCAACTACTTGGTGTTGAGACTTATCAAGCTGCTCCCACTTTAATTCAGACAAAATCCAATCAGCATGTTTAGTCCAATAGTCATAGAGCCACTTAGCCCAAAACTCTGCCAGGTGAGGTTTACGATACTTAAAGTCTCGAATCAAAGCTTTGGTCATGTCATTATATTTAGTAGTAGAGAAGATCTTAGGATAGAGCGGCAGATCAAGCTCTAAAATTTGTGCTAGTTCAATATAGTCAAAGTCAAGGTACTTACGTGACATGCCTTCTTTAGTCCAAGTAAACTTGAGTCCTTCCAAACAAAAATCACAGTAGTAACCTTCAGTATATTTTTTACTACAACCGTAACAAAGCCGCTTGGAAAAAGCGTCTAAAAAAGCATCGATAAATTTTGGAACAGTTCTTCTCCAAAACATAGAGAAGATGATATACAGCCAAGATTAAGGCTACGTGTATGACACTATTTTTTAGCTCTATTGATAAAAGGCAAAGTGACCAAGCCACCAAATAAGCTAACAACGGAGCAAATTACAAGCATAAAAATACCAGTAACAATCAGAAAGCCAGGACCCAAGCTTTCAATTACTTGAAACTCAGCAGTAGAATGCATTTTCATAGATTCATTAATAGCGTCTACAAAAAATTTCTGAGTATCAGCATCTTGTAAATTGATTGAAATAATCAAAGTAAGGATGGCACCAACCACCACACCAGTACCCAAACTTAAAATCGCAGCATCACTAGTTTTGATCTCAGTAAAATCTTCACCAAGCTCTCTTTTAAAAAGAATCACAGCGACCAAACCACCCAGAAAATAAGTGAATATTGGTGCACCATTAATTGGCAAACTAAAGACTGTATTGAGTAACACAACCAAAGCCGTAGAAATCAAAATGGGTTTAAAATACGGATCTATTTTCATGAGCGCTTTCTCAGTCTACCAAATTTTTTGGGTTTGTAATTATCGGCAGCTTCTTCCTTGACAAAATCTAATCTTGATATTGACTTCGTGTTCTGCGCTTGTTTAAAAGAAACATCATAAACAAACCAGGCCGCTGCAAGCAATGCAGCGATGACCAAAGTGTAAATCCAAGCTTTATATGAACCGGTCTCAACAGACTTCTCCCCTCTACCACTGTCATTGACAATATCAGCCAAGACATGATCAGCTTCTGCTTGTTTAAACTCATCCAAAACCAAATCACTATTTTTAATACCAAGGCTTTTGCAAATCTTGGTCAAAAAACCAGTAGTAAATGCTTCTTCTGGCAAAGCCTCACGATTAGCAGCCTCTAGATTACGAATATGCTCAATGGCAACCCTAGATTCCTTAGACAAATCCTCTAGACTAAACCCGCGATACTCACGAGCCGCTTGCAATCTCTCACCCAGTTGTTCAAGTTTCTCCATCTATAACATCACCTTTGGTTGCACCGCTAAATCTGATTTATTTTCCTTAAGTACATGAGCCAAGCCTACTAAATCTTCACTTGTATCCATGCACTTAAGATAGAGCTCGCCACTTTCAATTTGCTCAATAAATTTATTGAAGCTATCATAGCTATCTCGCTCCAATCTAACTCTTTGACCTTGTTGTAAAGCAATCACTTCTTTATTAGAGAAATGATGCTCTGGTAAATCAATATAGTCAGCTACATCAAGCATCAAATCTTCGAGCTCCAAATCATCATCCTCAAGATCTTCAAACCTAATTGCTGACTTAATATCAAAGCCATTGGATTCAAGCCGGCGTAATAAAGTTAGGTGCCCACCGACATCACGGGCAATAGAACGAATATATGTCCCCTCACCACAACTTACTTCAATTTTAGCCATCGGGTAATCAAACTCGAGAAGCTTAATATAGTTGATACGCACAGTCTTAGCTTTGAGTTCAGTCAAATCAATTGCTTGACCTTCGCGCATCAACTCATAGAGCTTCTTGCCGTTGATTTTTTTAGCACTATAGAGTGGTGGGATCTGATCAAAGTCTCCTTCCATCGCTTTGAATTTGTCCAGTAATTCTTGCTCACTTAATTCAGATTTAGCAGGGCGCAAAGGCTGACCAGTAAGATCATCGGTGTCAGTAGTGTTACGAAGATCAATTTCAGCAAGATAGCATTTTGATTTAGGCAAAAATCTAAGCAAACGAGTAGTAGGACCAACTGCTATTGGCAAAACCCCTGTAGCAAAGGGATCTAGCGTTCCAGCATGCCCAATACGACGTAGTTTGAGAATCTTGCGCAACTTGGCAACCACGTCGTGTGAAGTCCAACCTTCTGGCTTATCGATATTAATGAAGCCAACCAACTCTCTATCAAGATCATCCCTCATGATGACTTTCATCCTCCGCCACAGTTCTATCAATCAAGTCCACCATCTCAACAGCTTTAGACAGAGAAGCAGCTTCTACAAAAATCAGTTTAGGAGCATATTTAAGATTAAGCTTACGAGCCACTACGCCACGGATAGAGCCTGCACTTTCATTAAGCGCTGCTTGAGTACCCACATGTCCGAGTCCCTCATCACTACTATCCATCACTGAATAAAAGACCTTGGCACTACTCAAAGAAGGGTTAAGATCAACATCCACAATTGAGACAAATTGGTCTAATCTGTCATCTTTGATAGCACCCTGTTGGATAAGGCTAGCCACCTCACGCTTGATAGCACGTGCTACTTTTTCTCGTCGCTCATAACTCTTCATGATTAGTAAAAGGACTTTCTATATTCAGGGTGAACATCTTCCTATAGAAAGCCAAAATTCTCCTAGTAAGGGGACCTAGGATGATTGTTTTGGCACAATCGAACCCCTTGCAATATGTATTATAACAAACTGCGGATATACCACTAGCGAAAACACCCAAAACAGTTAATTATCTATCAAAACCTAGATTTAAATCAAGTTTTATTAGGTAGGTATTTTTACTAAATGCATCACTACACCGTTCAATTAGTGAGGGAGCGGTTAGATCTTCAGCCAAAGCAAGCTCAGCAAACTGAAGATTCAGAGAAGCACGTAGAGAGAGCTCTAGAAGAAACTGATGCAAAAACCAATCAAAGGCACAGTAGAGTACTAAGAGCAATCACTGAGCAGCTTAACAGTGGCACTAATAATGTATTCTGCCTCGAGGGTTTAATTTCTCACGAAGGGAGACAAGAGCTTAGTCAAATCCTTGATGCAATCAAAGAAAAGACTAGAAACCCCAAGACTGGAGCTAGGCAAATAATTGACCTTGATCAAGAACAAGATCTGGCTGATCGAATAGAACAATGG
>JAPPOW010000112.1:0-2731 GCA_028817775.1 Candidatus Melainabacteria bacterium
ACCTAGATGAGCAGGCTCAGGAATGCTTAGCTAAGATTGCTGATCTATGTGATTATGATTTGCCTAGTTAAGCGAGCTTAAGCCTTGCAAATAAATCAGGTCTACGATTAGCAGCTTGTTCTGTCTCTGTTGGTTGTGAATTTGGCTCCTTGAGTAAGGCCTTGAGGAAAGCAGCCGCAACGGCACGTTTATAGCAAGCGGTATAAACTTCTGAATTGCTATCGAAGCTATTAATATTTCGTTTGAAAATTTCTGCTAATGCAAGGTTATTAATAAGTTGTAGTGCTTCAGTATCCTTAGACTTCAGTAGAAGTTCTTTCAATCGAACTATATCTGACTCACGTTCTACTTTTTTATATATGTTTGAACTGGTTACGTATTCTAGGTCTTCTTCAGTTCTGGTTTCAGATTTGAGATTGTTAGTTAGGAAGACCACGTGTTCTGGTACTAAGCTCAGTAGCCAAGAGAGTTCTTCTGGCATATCATCTTCATCAACAGGATTAAGCTGAGAGAGTTGTCCATCAATTTTTTTTAGCAGATAAGATGTTCTATCTTCAGGCACCATTTCATCGATTGCATGACTTGCTTTAAGTCCAGTATTTGTCGGTTCACCAGACTGCATGCAGCTTCCAGCAGTGCCTAGCGCCATCGTCCCGAGTGCCAAGTTTCCTAACAAAGTTCTTCTGTCTAGTTGCATACGAGGGCAATC
This sequence comes from Candidatus Melainabacteria bacterium, assembly GCA_028817775.1. Lineage (GTDB taxonomy): Bacteria > Cyanobacteriota > Vampirovibrionia > LMEP-6097 > LMEP-6097 > JABHOV01. The sequence continues at coordinate 710 of JAPPOW010000112.1, forward strand.
CTAGCAAGATAAAGTCAGGAATGCAATGCGTATATCTAGTTGAATTGCATCATCAAAGCATCATAACGACGAGAAACCAAATCCCAATTAATAATCTCACCAAAGACATTGATATAGTTCTCCTTGCCATCAGCACCAAAGTCCATCTCATAGGCATGAGCGTAAACATCGAGGGCTAGTATCGGCATGATGAAAGCTGGGAAGTTAGCACTATGATCAGCAGTAGCGTAGTTGATTAGTTTACCGTTGAGTAAGTTGAGGGCTGTGATTGACCAACCTGTTACTTGACCAGCTAGCTCAGTCAGATTGCGGTAGTATGAATCGAAGCTGCCGTAGCTTTCTTCGATTGCTTTGCTCAAAGCTTTAGAAGCACTTGACTGCTCGGTACTCATATTTGAGAAATAAATATCATGCAATGCCATACCATTAAGTGAGAAGGCAAGGTTCTTCATACCAAACTCAGTTATATTGCCAGCGCGCATCTCGGCTTCTGATTGGTTTACTTTATCAACATACTTCTTATAAAGACCAAGGTGGTGAGAGACCATTGCTGGGCTTAAACCAAGCTTGTCGTTTTGGCTTAAGTAAGAAAAATCTTTGGCGACATATTTTTCACCATCATAAATAGGGTAGAGTGACTGGTCGTTGCCATGAACCAAATCTAGTTTATTGTGGCAAGTACCAATGCCCATCGGACAACATGCATTGAGCCCAAAGGCAGCAGCAGTTACTCCAAGTCCAGTAAGAAAAGTTCTTCTATCTATCTTTTTGGTTTCATCCATAGAAACCATTATATCCCAAGCTTTCTAGAGAGCCAGTTTGGTTGCTGTTGGCGTTGTTTGTGGAGCTTGTGGGGCTGCTTGAGCTTCAGTTGCTGCTGTGGCTGCAGGAGCAGTTTCTTCTTCTTGACCAGCTGCTGCCATGATCGATCCAAGTAATTGACTAATCATTTGCATATCTTCAGCAGTCATTTCTTCACCTTCTGCATTTTGAGTTTGGTTTACAGTTTGACTTGCTTCTGGTTGAACTGCTGGGGCTGCAGCAACTGGTGCTGCAGCTGGAGCTGCTTGTTGAGCCTTGAGACTTTCAACTTGTGCTTTGAGTGGAGCAATTTCTTGCTCTGCCTTTGCTGCAGCTTGTTCTGCTTGAGCTTGAAAGCCATTTATTAGTTGTTGTGTATTTGTAATTATGGTTTGAATTTGTGCTTCAAGTGCAGTAATTTGTGGGTCAGCTTGTGGCGCCGGAGCTGCTTGTGGTGCTGGAGCTGCCGCTGGTGCAGGTTGAGCAAGAGCTGCTGCTGCTGCTCTTTGATCTGGCACTGGCTGTGCTGCTGCTGTATAACTATTAGTTGTCAAGTTTGGATCCGGATTTGGACTTGCCACTTCTTGACTTACCAGGGGAGCTGCTGGGGCTTGTTGTTGATTGCCGCCGATTCCAAATGCACTAAGAATTTTACCTAACATAATCTAAATAACCTCTTGGTCGAGAATAATATCACTTTACATATTGAAAAGTCAAGACCTATCGACTTAACCAAGCAACAATTGTGCCAATTAGGTGTTTGCCCTCATTATGGTAACGGTCGCTAGAAGCAGCCAGCATCTGGGCATTGCGTAAATCATAGCTATAGCGCTCATTTTCAGGGCTTGCATTATGACGATATTGGTTTTGGTAGTATTTGCAAGTCTTGAGTGAGAGATTATTGTCGGTGGAGAGCCCAAAGCCACGACAAAGTAGAGGTCTAGCGTGGTAGACACTACATTTATTATCAAGTAAAAATGGACAAGTGAATTTATGCCTTTCTGGGTTTTCAGAGCCGCGATGACTATAAGCGGGATCGCTTTTGTCAACCACTTCAAGTTTTTGTTTTAGTTCAGCCTGAATTGCTTGAGCTCGTTCCACTGCTTCTTGGCGTGGGTAATCATTTTGCTGCATCCAAGTTTCAAGGTATTGCCATTCGCTTGCAGTCATTGATGGAAAAGTATGCGAACAACAATCACTACATTTATAGTAGTCACAAGT
>JAPPOW010000112.1:2741-8828 GCA_028817775.1 Candidatus Melainabacteria bacterium
ATTGTAGTTCTACTTCTTGTTGTATCTGGTCGACTTCTTCAAGCACCTTGCCCCAGTTTGCAAGCACTTGCTCTGCTCTAAAAAATTTTTGATTACCATAGGAGCGAATCTCTGCCGACTGTTCAGGGTCAGGCTTATAGAGCATAAAGTAGTCCAGCTTAGCTTGCTCAGCTTTAGCATCATCACCAAGCCGGCGATAATAAAATGATTCGAGATATTTTTGTTCAAACTCTAATTCAGTTCTAATCTCGGTATCATTAATTTCCTCTTGGCTTATTAATTGAATTTCCTCTGCTAATCTTGAATCAAGTTGGTTGCTTTCTAGTAAGTGTTGAGCATAAACGAACCTCATCTCAGGAATTTCTTGAGCTAATTGCCAGAAATCAATTGCTTGCCATTCTTTGTAGTCTTTAAAATTACTAAGGTTCTGAGAGATGCTTTGGTAGTAGTAGAGCATTAACTTTGAGACTTTGCGTCCGATCTTGCGGCGCATATGTAACTCCGGTGCTTGGAATGGAAACAAATCCTTGCTTGAAGGTTTCTTGCCAAGACAACAGTCATTGAGCAGCTTGAGAGCTTTGGCTTCAATTGACGCGACGAGACTGGGGTCTTCTTGTAAGACTTGGTCTAATTCAGAGAATTTACCAAAGCTAAATAAGGCTAGCAAAGCGTAAGGCTCCTCAGCTTGGCTGAGAGCTTGCTGGCGTTGCTGTAATTTTTGTTTAAACTCTTCCGGCTTGAAGGATTTGATGCCTGATTCGCCTGGATTTATATAGTCCAGAGACTGCATGACCTAAGACTAGCATAGATTTCTTAAAGTTTTGGCCTTGGCCACGGGCCAAACATAAGATAGAATTAGTGCCGAGATGGCCAGTTTCGCGTATTGTACAGTTTGTGGAGTCAAGCTTACAGCTAAAAATAAAATTTCTTACCGACCGAACTCATGTAGAGATTGCGAACTTGAGCGCAAACGTCTTTATTCTCTTAAGCGCAAGGCTGATAATGCTAAGCGTAGCAAGGCTGGTGCCAAGAAGAAGAGCACGGCTAAGAAGGCTGCTGCCAAAAAGACAAGCAAGAAGACGACAGTCAAGGGCAAAGCCAAGACTAGTAAGAAAACTACGGCAAGAAGCAAAGCCAAGACCACTAAGAAGAAGCCAATTAGCAAGAGGGCTAAGACCAAAGAACAACTTAAGCGTGAGAAAGAACGAGAGAAGTTAGCTAAGCAACGTGAGCGCGAGAAAATTCGCAAACAAAAAGAACGTGAGAAATTAGCAAAACAGCGTGAGCGTGAGAAGATTCGCAAACAAAAAGAACGCGAGAAATTAACGAAACAGCGTGAGCGTGAAAAGCTACTAAAACAAAAAGAAAAAGAACGTGAACGCAAGCGTCGTGAACGCGAGAAGGAGCAGATCCGTAAGCAACGCGAGAAAGAAAAGCTCCGCAAGATCAAAGATCGTGAGCGTGCTCGTATTGAACGTGAAAAAGAGCGTGAACGTAAACGTATAGAACGCGAAGAAGAGAAACTTCGTAAGAAACAAGAAAAAGAAGCCGAGAAAGAACGTAAGCGTCAAGAGAAAGAAGAAGCTCGTCGTAAGGCTGAAGCTGAGAAGCGCGAGAAGGCTCGTCGCAAAAAATTACTTGAAATGAATATCATTACTGATGTGCCTGATTATGCACTCAGTGCTGCATCAAGTAAAGTTAAAAAGCGCCGCCTTGGTAATAAGAAGAAGAGTAAGGCAAAGCAGATTGTTAGTTCTACTGAAGTCAATGCTGAACAAGAAGGCAAGATGGTTGCCACTCACTTTAATGTTGAGAACCAGGTTGTAGATGGAGAGGTCCTGCGTGCACCGTCTGACACTCCTTGGGAAGGTTCTAATTTCAAAATCGTTGGTGGAAGCTTTGTGAGTCACACTGATTCTGACGCTGTTGAGAGTCGTGGTCCGACTGAGGATGAGGTCAAAGCGATCATCGAAAAAATTCGTCTTGAACATAAGACTCGCAAGGACTAGCCACCCATACCTTGACCTTGACCACTTTTCAGGATAATAACAGCAGAAGGGTTCACGCTCTTTTTGGTGATAACTTCGCCGGGACTGATATTATCCTGAAAAGTGGTCAAGGTCAAGGTATGGGTGGGGTTTTAGGGAACCAGAAGCTGGGCATAGCGTCACTAGTGTCGTAAGGCCTTACTATGCGTAAAACCACCCTGCTCTTTTTGTTAATAAGTTTTTTCTTTGCGAATCCTTCGCTTTCTGCAGGTTTTGTTGCTGATGCATTGGCAGATAGAAATTTGGTGGCTATGTCTTCTGTACCATTAATTAGTCAAGACTTTGATGGCGAAGATGATTTTTGGGATGACGATTGGGATGATGACGAGTTCTGGGAAGATGACTGGGATGATGAGGGCTTCTATGATGATGAAGAGTTTGAAGAACCAGCTACTCGAGCAAAGAAGCAATCTAATGAAAAACAATTAGAAGCAAGTGTCTCTCCACCTGTAGCTACAAAAGCTAAAAAAGAAGAGACTGAAACTATAGCCGAAAAAGAAGAACCGGTAGAGACCAAGCCAGAGAAGTCTCAGCTTGAGCTTGAAATTGAAGACAAGATTAGAGCGGATTTAGAAGTTGAAAAAGCTAAGCGTGAAAATAATTATATCAAGCTTGCCAATACTTTCAAACGTAGTCCAGAAGAGTTTGAGAGACTCTATTCTCAGTATGGTGATCTACTCAAAGGACTCAATCCTGAGAATCCAAAAGATTTACGTGAAATAGAAAAATTAATTGAAATTGTTGGTGTGCCAAAGCGTGAGCGTAAGATTCGTCGTGAAGCAACTCTGACTCATGAAAAACCAGATGATCCAATTGTGAACTTCTCAGCCCGAAACATTTCGGTACGTGACGCCTTTGCAACATTGGCTCGTGTTTCAGGCAAAAGTATTACTGTCTCTGGTAGCATCCAAGCACGCGACACTATCTCGGTTGTAGAAATTAATGATCAGCCATTTAGTAGAGCTTTTTTGAGTTTGGTAGATGCTGCTGATGTTGACTTCCGTAAGAGTGTTGATAACTACACCATACTCAAGAAACGTGGTGCCAAGAGTACTAGCTTGATTTCAGGTTTTGATACTACCGATATTGATTTATCCTTGCCTCTTGAAGAAAGATACGCAGACCTTACATATGACAATGAAGATCTTTCTGGCATCATCAAGGACCTTGCGAATAAATATGGTGTTGATGTCGTGATGACTGCAAATCCTACTGAAAGAATTACTCTCAAGGTTAGAGGTATCAATATTGAGGATGCTTTTGAGCTATTGTTTGCAGGTAGTCAGTTCAGCTATACGCGTAAGGATGATACTTTTGTCGTCTATAGCTCTACCAATAAAAACTTTTCACTCGATAAGAAGACAGTACTCTTCCCGCTTAAGTACTTGGAAGCACAAGAAGCAAGTAAGTTACTACCGGCAGAACTTAAGAACTTAGTTCAAGTTAGTGACAACCAAAACGCATTTATTGCAGAGGGTTCTAAAGCAGAACTTACTCAACTTTATGACTTCATTAGAACTATTGATAAGCCAGTGCCACAGGTTGAATTAGTTGTCAAGCTTGTTGAAGTAGCGCAAAGCTTTAGTCGCGGACATAATTTATACCAATCTCCATTTACAATTGGTAGACTTGGTAACGAGGTTGAAGATTCAACTGGCAATGTAATTAATAGAGGAATTGCTTCTCACTTTGGTCTAGATGAATTGGGTGTTTTTACTTCAAGTCCAACTTATAACCAAAATAGTTCTAACTCACAAATCAAAGTTAATCAAAGATTGCTTGTTACCAGTGGTAAGAGTGCCAAGATTAATTTCGACGAAGATGTTAATGTAGTTCTTAATTCTGGTGAGGCTAATAACCAAGGTTCTGGTGTGGTTCAGAACCAGAGAATTCAAAGAATTACAGCTGGTAACTCAATGGACATTACTCCAATCGTTGGTGGTGGTGGTGTAGTGACTGTCAAAGTTGAGATTGAGGTATCTGCAAATGGTACCGTTGACCAGAATACTGGAGTTCCAGAACGTACCATCAGAAGAAGAATTTCATCAGAGATTCAAGTGGGTGATCATGAAACCATTGCAATTGGTGGTTTGTTTGATGATCGCAAAGGTAAAACGCGCAACAGCGAATTACCTCTCATAAGTAGAATTCCAATTATTGGAGATCTTTTTGGAAACAACTCAAGAGACAAGGACTTGCGTGAACTCTTGATTTTGATCACGCCTAATATTAAGACTGGTGAGGATCTTGAGGAAGTATTTTTACAAGCATCTGAGGGAATATTTTAGTGAGAAGTTTTGTTGCATTACTGTTCGTTGCTATGTTTCTTGGTTCAATACAACCAGCGCATAGTTTTTTCGATCTTGATGAGATCTTAAGACCATTTAGAAAGAAGCATGAGCAAACTGTGCATATCATTAATCATATTGGTTGTCCGGTAGTAATTGATGAAGCCCACGTTGGTGATAGAGGTTCCGATCACTTTAAGACTTTCACAGGTATCTTAGATACTTATAGAGTGAAAGTTAGGAATGCCTCTGGTAAGAAAATTCTTGCTTATAGAGTTGCTTGGACTCTCAAGCATCCATTTCAGAATTGGGTTTTTCGCAAGATTGTTGCAAATAGCATTGATATGATGGATGTTGGTACTGAGCAAACTGTTAGTTTCAAACGTGATAAGCACTACAGGCAAGATGCATATTACTACGCCGAGATTATCAAGGTAGAGTTTGATGATGAGACTATTTGGGAAGCACCAGAGCATGATGATGCGATGACAGTGGAAGATATCTTACAGCAAGAAATTGATGAGATGGATGAGACCTCTATTGATGACTTGAGTCTTGATGAAGTGCATAAATTATTGCCGTCAGCTGATGAAGAGCAAGAGCTTGAATCTGAGTCAATTAAGCCAGAGGCTGAAGCCGAAGTTGAAGAAGTTCCTGCAGCAGAACTTGAAGTCAAATAGGAAAAGAGTTAAAATAACTCTATGCCTGAAGAAGAAGTTGTTGACGCTGAGTCCAGTACTTTAAGTAAAAATACAAGTCCGGTAGATCATCTGCGTCACTTAATCAAAGTAGGCTGGGATCCCAACACCCCATTGATTACTAAATTCGTTGACAAGTATGGTTTGGATGAAGAGCTACGCGAATTAATTAATGCAAGCAAAGTTTAATGGCTGAAGCACTAGCTAAATCCTCATACACCCTTAATCAGGAATTACTTTCCTACTTTATTGACTATTTAAATCAGAGTGATAAGTCCGCTGCCACTATTGCTAATATTGCTCGTGATCTAAATTTCTTTCTTGATTATTTAGCTGAGCAAGACGATGCTGATATTCACGCTAAGTATGTAAGTCGCTATATTACAATTCTTGAGGACAAGTATAAAGAATCAAGTTTCCTGGCTAAGTTAAGTAGTTTAAGACAATTCATTAATTGGTTAAATTTGGATGAGAATCCCTTTTGGAAGCTTAGGGTTTCTCTCAAGCACCATGATTTTGATTACTACCAAGAGCTTGAGTTCTCCCAGGATTTTGCTTACGATGATCTTCTGATTCAAGTTATATATGAGCTCTATCTATCTCAAGAAGAATTGATTGAGCTTAAGCTTGAGGATTATAACCAAGCGCGTGGAACCTTGTCTATCCGTGGCAGAGAACTGGTTTTAGAGCAAGCTCTGGCTGCTAAGATGCGTAATTATTTCAGACAATATCGAATTGAATTAGCAAGAGCAAGCGGGGCACTAACGCTAGAAGACCCTCTCTTTACTAGATCTCTTGATGATGATAGAGCAATGACCAGCCAGAGCTTGCAGCAATTGTTGGCTGATCATGGTTTGGCTTTGAGTAAATTAAAACGCAGCCGTATAATGAATATGCTTGATCAAGCTATGAGTTTTGAAGAAATTGAATCTAAGCTTGCAATTAAACTTAGTGAGTTTTATAGACCCTTTGTTAAGGATAAGGACTATCGTTTGGCTCGAGCTTATAAAGATTTTCATCCGCGGTCTTAGTTGTCATCCTGAGGATCTCAAT
>JAPPOW010000214.1 GCA_028817775.1 Candidatus Melainabacteria bacterium
ATCTTGGGATAATCATGTATTACATGTCTTGGTAAATAATTATAACCCTTATTAGGCCCGTAATAGCTGAAGTTTTTCTATATAGTCAATACCTTAAGGAAAACTAATATTGACAGTTAATATAAGTCGCAGAAAATTAGGTGAGTTCCACTAAAATTTGGAAGCTTATTTTTCTAAGCCCTCAGTAAGGCATTCAGAGCCCTTTGGGGTTACCACTACATCATCTTCGATGCGGACACCAATTTTCTTGGATTTAATATAGATACCTGGCTCCACAGTAGTCACCATGCCAACAACATACTTAGTGGTTTTCTTGTCGACACCGACATCATGTACGTCCATCCCTAGTGAGTGACCGGTACCGTGCATATAAAATTGTTTGAGTTCTTCTGGGTCGTTTTTGTCCTTCATATAACCAAGGTCGACTAAACCTTCAGCTATCACATTGCAGGCAGCATCATGACTTTCTTGGAAACTTGCTCCTGGTTTAATGGTGGCAATCGCTGCTTGCTGGGCAGCTATAACCAGATCATAGATATCTTGTTGAGCTTGAGACATTTTGCCACTTGCATGATGCACTCGAGTAATGTCACTAGCGTAGTATTGATACTCACAACCAGCATCAATCAAAATCAAGTCATTTTTGTCGATTTTTTTCTTGTTCTCTATATAGTGCAAGGTGCAAGCGTTAATTCCTGAAGCAACGATTGCTGGATAAGCGCAGCCACTGGCTCCCTGTGATCTGAAAACCTGATAGAGAGCAGCTTCCACTTCATACTCATAAATTCCAGGGGTGATTAATTCAGCAGCTACCCTGTGTGCTTGTACCGCAATTGCAGCCGACTTGCGCATCACTTCAGTTTCAGCCTTGGATTTAATGCTGCGCATGCTATGCACCAATTCTTCTAGTTCTTTGGCGTCTTGAATTTCTTTGTAGTCATGAATATCATAACTAGCATCAGCATTGAAATTTTCTTTGGCTCCCTCAAGTCCTTCTCGATACCCGTCCCAAAGTTCATGCTTAGGATCATAAGGTTCAACATAGAGTGAGTATGGGTTGTCAGCTTGTGGGTCCAGTACACATATGGCATTAGGCTCGGTGAAGCCTGTGAGGTAATAAAAATTACTATCTACTCTAAATGGATAATGAACATCATTGGAGAAATTCTTGAGTTGTCCGCTCTTGAATACTGCTCTACCACCGGTTTCCTTGAGATAGTCAAGGACTTTGGTACGGCGGGATTTAAACTCTTCTTTTGTGATCATGCAACTGCGTTAAATGCTTGCTCCAAATCATTCTCTAGGTCTTCAACATTTTCAATACCGACAGAGATCCTTACTAGATTATCATTGATTCCAAGTTCTAACCTGCGCTCACGCGGCACGGCAGCGTGAGTCATACTGGCTGGATGTCCAATTAAACTTTCCACTCCACCAAGTGATTCAGCCAGCTGGAAGATATTAGTCGAGCTTACTAATTTTTTGACAGTGTCAAAATCACCATCAAACTCAAATGAGAGCATACCGTTGTAAGCTGACATCTGTTTCTTATAAAGTGCATGCTGAGCATTGGACTCTAGTACTGGGCAGTGAACTGCTTTGACCTTAGGATGGGCTTCAAGCCAGTTGGCGATGGTGACACAGTTACTATGATGCTGGCGCATACGTACTGCTAGAGTCTTCATACCTTTCATCAAGATCCAACAATCAAATGGTCCAGCTAGATTACCAGTGGCATTCTGGTTGTACTTAAAGGTCTCGGCTAAGTTTTCATCTTTGACAACTATAGCGCCAATCAAAACATCAGAGTGACCACCAAGATATTTGGTACCTGAGTGCACTACTATATCAACCCCTAGATCAAGCGGGCGCTGCAAGAATGGAGTTGCAAAAGTATTATCAAAGCCAACTAAGATCTTCTCGTCATCCTTACGACCAGCATTGACTTTATTGACTTCAGCAACAATTGCTTCAATGTCGCACAGCCTCATCAATGGATTAGTTGGTGACTCCAGCCAAACTAACCTAGTACTGTCTTTGATGGCTCCAGTGATATTGTTGATCTCGCGAGCATCAACAAAGTCATAACTTAAACCGATAGGACTCATGATTTCATTGAACAAGCGATGAGCGCCACCATAAAGATCCGAAGAAGAAATGATATGATCGCCTGGTTTAAAGATTTGCATCACGGCATGAATCGCAGCAATCCCAGAAGGGTAGATACCAGCATAAATTCCGTTCTCGAGTGAAGCGAGTACATCGGCACAAGCAGTGCGAGTTGGGTTACCGGTGCGTGAGTAACAGTAACCCTTGTTGTCATCAATGCCAGCTTGAGTATAAGTAGAAGTTTGATAGATAGGAAAGATAGTTGAGCCAGTTGCAGGATCAGGTGCTTGCCCAACTAAAATAGAACGAGTTTCAAAACCCCAAGTTTTTTCAAGTTTCTTTTGGGCTTCATTAAGTTCAACCCGAGTACTGTGGTCTGCGCGGCCTTTCATAGAAATATGAATATAACACGTAAGCCAAAGCGGGGCCGCGTCTCCCCATTTCACTTTTCCAGATAACATCGCATCGCACACGGCCACCAGTCCGGAAGGAACGCCGGATGTTATCTGGAAAAGTGAAATGGGGAGATGCGGCCCCGCTTTGGGGGCATATTTTATATATGCTCCTCAAGCAAGCGATAGCATTCGTTGATCAGCACGCGGCGATCATCATATTACTCGGTCCAGTAGTTCTGCTGGTCTTGGTGGCCTTACACGATATTTTTCAAACTAGGCATACTATCAAGCGTAACTATCCGGTTGTTGGCTTTTTGCGTTACTTCCTTGAAGTTATTGGTCCAGAGCTCAGGCAATACCTATTCCATGATGAGCGTTCAGACCGGCCGTTGCCACGCTACCTACGTACCTGGGTTTATGCTCACTCCAAACAACAACTCGCTACCGTTGCCTTTGGTACTAAGAAGGATCTTGATAAACCAGGTACTATGCTGATGCGTCATAGTCATTTCCCGGTCAATCCTAAGAACGGTGAAGCCGATAAAGACCACAAGGTTTTGATCGGCGCCAAACGCCGCTACCCTTATGAAGCTTCGATGTTCAATATCTCAGGTATGTCCTATGGGGCACTTGGCAAAAATGCAGTCAAGGCTTTGGGCAATGGTGCCAAACTTGCAGAGTGTTTTATCAACACTGGTGAAGGTGGAGTTTCCAAATACCACTACAAGTCAGGGGCAGATTTGGTGGTTCAAATTGGTACGGCTAAATTTGGAATGCGTGATAGTGAAGGTGATTTTGATGAAAGTAAATTTTTGGAACTTGCACGTAATGCACAAGTGAAAATGTTTGAAGTCAAAATTTCGCAAGGAGCAAAACCTGGTAAGGGTGGAGTTCTTCCAAAAGAAAAAATTACTCCCGAGATTGCCAAGGCTCGTGGATTGGAGCAGGTTGATAAAGATGTCATCTCGCCACCCCGCCATAAAGAATGGGAAGATGAGGAAGGTATGCTTCGCTGGATAGAGCAACTACAGAACAAGGGTGGTAAACCTGTTGGACTTAAGTTCTGTCTTGGACGCAAAGGTTTTATGCGTCGTTTGATTGATGCAATCAACAAGACTGGGGTGATGCCAGACTTCCTTGCAGTTGATGGGGCTGAAGGTGCCACTGGCGCAGCACCACAAGCACATACTGATTACCTTGGTTATCCACTTAAAGACGCACTCATGTATGTAGACAACATGCTTAGAGAAGCAGGAATGCGTGAAGAAATCAAAATCATAGCTTCTGGGAAAATTATTACTGGTGCTGATCTGGCGATCATGGTTGCACTAGGTGCTGACCTTTGCCAAGGTGCGCGTGGCTTTATGCTCAGTATCGGTTGTATTCATGCACTCAAGTGCAATACCAATCACTGTCCAGCAGGGATTGCTACTCACAATCCTTGGCTAGAGCGTGGTTTAGTGATGCACGAAAAGGTACCTCGTGTTGCAAATTATCATCACGCAGTGATTCATGAGTTCAATGGCGTTATGCATGCTTGTGGCAAGACCAGTCCCCAAGAATTCAAGAGAAGTGATGTGATGAAAGTAGTAGACTTCCATAAGATTGTCACCATGAATGAGTTGGTGCCGCAACCACCACTCAAGGCATGTCATCAAGGAGGTGAAGGTTAGATTTGTTACGAGAGCTTCAAGAGCATAACGCAGCTATTGGAGCTGTCGTGACAAATCTCTAGTATGCTAAGATTTATTTCCACCATGTTTAGATTTTTCAGTTTCTTATTCGGGATTGCAGCGGGTTTTACACTTGCTCTTGTGGTCCTACCTATTCCTGGCAAAACTTTTTTCAACAGAATGTCTAAGCTGCCCCCAAGCGCCAAGGACCTAATTGATCACAGTATCAGTGTTGGTATATCTTTCTTTAGACTTGCGTTTGTGGCAGGTAAGGAATTTAATCATAGATTCTCGGATATCATGCGTGATACCAAGGCTAAGATTGATGAACTCAACGATAAGTATTCTGATGAACTTAACAAGTTTAAAGCCAAACGCAATGGCAATCCGGAGAGTAGTAAAGAAGAAGTGAGTGTGTAAATGGAAGCAGAAACGACCAGCATTATTGACATAGTATTTGTATCGAGCTTAGCTCTTCTGACCTTGGCTACGATTATATTTCTGGTCTTCTTTGTGCCAGTATTGGTGCAACTCGCTAAAGTGCTTGAATCCCTCAAAGCATTAGTTGATATCGGCCGTGACTATGTTGAAGGCGTGCGTAACAAAATCAATAACGCCGGTCATAATGTTGGTAAGTTGCTTGATTATGCTTCTGCACTTTCTTCTACTTTAGGCAAAGCTGCATTAGATTTAATCTTCTCGAGTAGAAAATAATTTGTCACGATAGCTCCAATAGGGGGCTCCGTCCTTCTATTGAATTGTTACCTCTTCGTGACCCCTAAACCCTCATTGGCTACAGCCAACTTCGGGCACGTCCTGTGGACTTCGCAAGCCTTGCTCTTGAAGCTCTCGTAACAAATTTAATAATAGTTGGTGTACGGGTTAAATTCCCCTACTTGGCCTGTGTGTTTTCAGGTTTGATTTTGGTATAATTAAGTTATGGATAATCGTGGTAATGATGAATTTGGAAAGTTTTTCTTTGGCCTGCTTTTTGGTCTAGCAGCGGGTTTCGTTGCAGGGATCTTGAGTGCAGATAGACCAGGAAGAGAAGTGCGTCGTGATATCGAAGTCAATTCTTCTGATTTCTTTGAAACTTTGAGAGACAGAGTTGAGGATATCAGAGACCAAGCTGCAGATACCATTAGAGATTTCAAGGGTTTTACTGATGATAAGTTGAGAGCTTCAGCAGAAAGCATTCAAACTCAAGTGGAATCACTTGGAGAGCAATTGGACGAACTAACTAGAAAACAAGCAGCTAGCTCTAAGAACTAGCCCCGCATCGTGAAAGCTTTTTACAATAAACACAAAGCAACAATCATAATGTTGTCCCCATTAATCTTGGGCTTGATGTTTTTTGTATACAGTGGCATTTCTGGTTTGATGACGGTCAAGGATGCTGAGATCTTTGAGCAAACAGAAGAAGTTCCTTTGCAGATTGGTGACTTTGAGATTCAGGAGATTGATACTGAAAGCAATCAGGTTAAGTGGATTCTCAACGCGGTCAATAGTCAATCTGACCTGAGTCAAAATCAAGCTGAGGTTGATAAGCCTAAGCTGAGTTTTTATGATCCGGATTCTAATTTTGAAGATCTCAAGTTCATTATCACTGCTAAGCGAGCTTCCTTTGATAAGGCGGAGCAGGAAATCATCCTGCGTGACAATGTACAGCTTAATACCAGTGATAAGAAGTACAAGCTGCATGCTGGACACTTGAAGTTTAATGAAACTAGACCACATTTGGTGGTTTCTAAGAATTGGACACTCAATTCGACTGATGGTTTTCAGGTCAGTGGCAGCCATGGTTTGCTTGCTAAAGATTTTTCAACCATTGATAGTCAAGGCGGAGCTCAATTACGTAAAACTCAAGATGGTGAGCTTAATTTGCGTGCTAATAAAATTCATTTGGAAACAATTGGCGACAATGCAATCAGGGCTGAGGAGTCTGCAGTCTTGCATATCGATGAGACTACTGACCTCAAGGCTGAAGAAATAATTATCAATGCTGATGGTTCAATTCTGGCTGAGCGCTTAGTCAATGCCAAAGCCACTAATATTGATTGTTTCTCTGATCACTTGGAGATTGAGGTTGATGCTGATAAAAAACCAGTACAGGCGATATTTACTCAGAACCCTTTTTTGATTCAGGGTGATAATACTATCTATGCTGATAAAATAATTTATGATTTTGAGACAGGCAAGGCGTCGGTAATAGGTAACGTACATTCTGATTAGCTCTCGGTCATTGCGAGGAGTGCCACGACGAAGTAATCCAGTGGACAAGTCATGTCCGTGCATTAGATTGCTTCGTCACTTCGTTTCTCGCAATGACGTATAATAGTTTGAAGTGCTTAGCAGACTTAGTATTTTGATTTTGTTTTTATGCTACTTGCCAGCGCAAGCAGTTCCTGCCGGCATGGACAAATTCAAAATCATCTCAGCAGATAAGCTTGATTATGAAGATGGCAATTCAACCTTAATTGGTAATGTCAAAATTGCGATTGGTGATTTTACTCTTGCAGCACCCAAGGTTTTGATTGATTCAGACGCCAATGGTGAACCGAGCTATGCTCATTTCTTAGACCAGGCAACTCTTGATTCTGAGAAAATTAGTATTGAAGCCCAGACTATGGATATTGATGTGGCGAAGTCTTTGCTTAAGTGTTTTGCAGCAGCAGATGGCACTATTACCACAACTCTGTTTACTGCAAAACAAGCTAATTTATACTCTGAGTATCAAGAAATTGATTTAGTGACAGGCTTTGCCAAGGCCTCAGCTAAAGAGGGTGCCAAGATCAAATATATCAGCGAGGACTTAAGTGTTGAGTCAATTAATATGGAGCTTGAATTGAAAGATCTGCGTGAAGTGAAGTTTGTTAATTTCCTGGAAGAGGTTTCTGCAATTGGTGATGATATGAGGCTAGAGTCACGTGATTTGCTTTACTTTCCTGATCAAGAATTAATCAAAGCCAATGATGATGTTAAGCTACTCCTGTTAAACGGAGAGCAAGCAAGTTATTTATTTGCTGATGCTGCTATCTATGAGGAGCAAAGTCAATTGGTGACAGCGCTCTCGCGTAGCCTAGAGCCAGGGGCTGAAATTCATAGTGCAGGCATGTTTGGTAAAGCTAGACAGATCCAAGCCCAGCTTATCAATGGCAATCAATTGGAGTCCGCAGTTTTGACTGGTGAAGCTTATGCTCAGTATCTAGATAAATCAGTCTTGGGGCACGAGATTTTGTTTGACGCTGGCAAGCAAGAGCTGAAGACCTTAGTAGGTAGACCGAGGACAAGGTTGTTGAAATAAAAAATACCGAGCCTAAATGGCTCGGTATTTAAGTTTGTTTCTCGTCACTGCAATTAAACAGCTTGCCTTGCATGTAATGCTTTGACAGCTCTTGATCTAGGCTTATTGTCCAGACCAAGGAAGCAACGTCCCATTTCTACCAATGTGCTTCGGAGTGTTTTTTCTTCTGCACCTGTAGTAGGACTATGACGAGTAACAGTTGAGGCACCGGTTCTGTGATTAGACACAGAGCTTTGTCTCAACCCCATTGTTCGAGACTCCGGGTGGAGTCTTGTACTCATGTCATTAATTATAGCCAGTTTCCCTATGAAAAATCAAGGGCAATATTATCAATTAATCTGGTCTTGCCCAGTTTCCCTGCAAAAAACAATCTGCCCCAGTGAACTTCAAGGTATTCAGTTTTGATTTTGTTTTGACTTAAATTAGATATAGCTGCTTCTATGCTCAGTTTTTTATTGGCGATGGCCTGCAAATTAGTGTAGATTGCTGCTGCTTGCTTGCGTTCAGGCTCACTAAGATATTGATTGCGTGAACTCATAGCTAGTCCACTCTCTTCACGCATGATTGGAGCTCTAATAATCTTGACCGGAATATCTAAGTGCTTAATCATTTCTTCGATAATGATTAATTGTTGAAAATCCTTCTCACCCAAAATTGCATATTGCGGCTGCACTGCATCAAACAAAGCTTTGACCACAGTACAAACACCATCAAAGTGTCCCGGGCGACTGAGACCACAAAGCTTATTAGCTAATTCTGAATCAGCTGGGATATTCACTGGTTCACTGGGATAAATATCTTGGTAATTTGGTGCCCAAACATAGTCAGCTAGCCCTTCAAGTAATTCAAGATCAGTTTCTAAAGTTCTAGGGTACTGATCAAAATCTTCTCCCTTACCAAACTGAAGTGGGTTGACGTAGATGCTCACCATGACTTTATCAGCATAGTTGCGTGCCAACTTTACTAAGCTCAAATGACCTTCATGAAGAGCACCCATAGTAGGAACCAGACCTAGCCCCTGAGCCAGGCTAGTCTTTTTGAGTAGGGAGGAAAGTTCCTCTCTAGTTTTGATTAGTTCAACCATTAGTCGCGAGTATAAGTTTTGGGCAAACGTAAATTGAGTGAGGAAACAATCTCGTAACTAATTGTACCAGCGGCTTCAGCCCAAGCACTCACTGGTAGATCTTCACTCAACAGCTCAACCACATCACCAACTTGAATATCATTATCACCAATATCAAACATCATCTGGTCCATGGTGATCAAACCTACTTGTTTAATCTCATGTCCTTTGCAGCGAGCAGTGATTTTGTTGGAGAGTACTCGTTGCACGCCATCAGCGTAACCCAGTGGTAGAGTAGCAATACGGGTATCTCGCTCAGCAGTCCAAGTACGCTTGTAGCTGACGCTTTCACCCTTGTTGATATTTTTGGTAAAACTAATTCTAGCTTTAAGTGACATCAATGGTTTGAGTTCTGGGTTCTCTAAACCATAGAGTTCGATGCCACAGCGGACATAGTCGGCTTCAATATCTGGTACTAACTTGGCTGCTTGGCTTGAACCTGGATGCTGCGGGTATTTCAAACCACTAATAAATGTTCTAAATTGTTGATACTGGTAAATTGAGTAGTCGAGGTCAGCGACATCAACAAAATGAGTGAACAAAGATTGAATTTCTAGATGTTCAAGCTTCTCAAGCTCAAACAAATCATCTCTAGTATCGTAACGAAAGCCAATTCGATTCATACCAGTATCAAACTTAAGATGAATCTTGGCTTCTTTGCTGAGCTCTCCAGCTAGCTCGTTGAGTTTGCGTGCTGTGTCCAAATCGACAATAGTAAGCTCAATATCATTCTCAAGTGCTTGCTCCAAAGCCCACTCTGGACTGAGTCCTAGGACAATGATTCGCTTCTTGCTGGCAGCTCTAAGCTGCAAGGCTTCATCAACACTGGCAACCCCATAGCCGTGAACAAAGTCGTAAGTATCCAAGACTTTAGAAAGAATAGTTGCTCCATGACCGTAAGCGTCTGCTTTAAGTACCGGAATCAGTGGCTTGTTGAACCATGAATAAATCTGTTTGAGATTGTACTCAAGATTATCAAGATTGATTTCAAGCCAAGCATCACGCCTGTACGCTTGTTTCTCTATGGGTCTCAGTTGAACCATTTTTCTCTCCTAGTACTTCTTTAAGTTCAGCCTCTCCAAACTCAGGCCATAAAGTATCAACAAAAGCTAATCTAGAATTAGCAGCTTGCCAGAGTAAATAATTACTCAATCTAGCATCGCCGCCAGTGCGCAAAATTATTTCTGGGTCTGGCATGCCAGCTGTATACAAAAAATCGGAAAATTTTTCTGGGCTCAGTGCTTCAATTTCTTGAGTGCTGAGACTAGCTTTGATCCGTTTGAGTGCAGTACTCAATTCATCGATTGAACCGTAATTGAGGGCGATTTGTAATTTGAGTCCGGTATTGTCTTTGGTTTTCTCTGCTAGTTTTAACAAAGGCTGCTCAATACCAATATCAGCAAAGGCATGAATATCACCAAGAAAGCTAACTCGTACATTCTCGCGATCTAAATTATCAAGCTCACGTACAGCCACTTCACCAAGTAAGCGAAATAGGAACTCAAGCTCAGCTTGGTCGCGGCGCCAATTCTCAGTAGAGAATGCATAAGTAGTTAAGTACTCGATGCCATGCTGCGGGCAAAGCCTAACTAGATTCTTGAGAGCTTCTACTCCGCGACGGTGCCCCTCAATAGACGGCAAGCCACGTTGTTTTGCCCAACGTCGATTGCCATCCATGATTACTGCAAGGTGTTTTACCACACTCCCATTATAGCAAGGGCTCAGCCTCGGGGTGTGTAAGCGCTTAGAGGCCCTCTGTCATCCTGAGAAGCCGCAGGCGACGTAGGGATGCCAGTGTTACCTATTTGATAGGGAGATCCTGACGCCCTAAAGGGCTCAGGATGACAAGAAATTTATCAAGTCCTCTAAACTTTTTACAGATCCTCAGCCTCGTTTATCGATGACTGTGATTTCGTCAGCAGAACTTTCGCTAAAACGATAGTTAAGTGGTGGAATTCGCTCTCCGTCTGCATTCATTGGCACTCGTTTGTAATAACGTACGTCAAGCTTGGTGCTATCGCCAATCTCAATTTCATTATGATCTAGTGGTCCTAAGTAAACTTTGAAGCTGGCTTCATTTGAGAGTACATCACTCAGTGGTAGTTTGATTCTATCTTTGGCAGCACTAGTCTTCTGTGGTAGAGCAATAGTTTTGAATTCCTCACCAAAGACTGATTTACCTTCGATATGATCAATAGTAAACAAACGCTTGTTGTAGTAAAGATCAAATTCTAAGAAATTAGAAGTGATCACGTCTTCAAAATTTTGACTTGGATCAGCGGTACTGACTTGAATTTCAACGTAGCCAGGTGCCATAGTGACTCCAGAGATATGTTCAAACTCACTATCATCAGGATCTGGCTCATCATCTATATCCTTGTCATCAATATTGAGTACAGTTTTGATGAAGTCGATAGTAGCCTTGGCTGTTTCGACTATCTCCTTGATCTGCTTATAAAGCTTCTCCAGATCACGAATGCGATGCAAGATACTGCGTGCGATAAAAGCTTGCCGCTCGATTTCTTCAAACTCAGCTCGGCTGATTCTGACATAAGTATCTCGTTTGCCTTTGACTAATTTTCTTTGAGCAGGCTCATAGCCTAGCTCTTCTGCAGTCTGCTTGTTAACTGATTTGATAGTTTTGGCACTGACTGCTGAGATATGACCAAAACTAAAGCAGAGAGCTAGTAGCAAAGCCAATAGCCTTCTAGAGCCCACTTTCAGTGGACTAGGGTTCTTATTCATTATTCTCTCCTTAGAGTAGTTTGAAGTCTAGTTTACAATCACCGTCTTCGTTGTTTTCGAGTTCACGATCCATTCTGCGAACATTCCAATAAATGCGACCGAAGAATGCAGCAATAAGTAATAAAACTACAAGGCGTAGCGGCTCTTTGATAAGAATAGTCCAACTGTCAATTAGTTCTTGCATATCTTTCCCTATCCAATTTTCGCATCTGCCTATAACCATGTTGAAGCAGATGATCACCCATCAGCATAACACAGAAGCTTAGCAAAGTCTCTATTCTAAGTAGATACATGTGATTGTGCTGACCAAGTAGTACGCTCAATAATTCCAAACCAAATGGAGTAGCTAGTATGATGCCTAGAGTTCTAAATGCTTCAGCTCGATATTTAACTGAGTTCTCGTAAACGACCATAGAGAAATTATGACTAAAAGAAAGCTGAAATGAAAGGGGTCAAAAAACCTCTGGGATTTTTTTGAAAAGCTTTTTGTTTGCAATGGTTTTTGTGAAAAACAATACCAGATTGAATTAAGAGAAGATATTTAAGGGGGTCATTTGACCTCTGAGAATGACAGTGACCAGCAAAAAAGCAACTCATGCTTTTTGTGCTTAGTCCCCACTCCTGATAGTCAGGCAACTTCGTTGCCTATCGCTGGACCTAACTCCATTAGCTTAATTCAAGGGTTTGCCAAACAGCGAGAAGGGTCATTTGTCCTCTGGAATACCTAGTCCAAAGAACTGATCACCTGATGCTACGCATCCGTTCTTCGCTCCGGTTCAGCCCTTGAAGCAAGCTTCAGGGCATGCACCTATACTCAGAATAAGCCAAAATCATGAGCTCAAAGCTCTAAAAATAGCTAAATGACTGACTTTTCAGGCTCTTTATAAGTGGAATTTATATATTGGAACCCTAATAAGGAGAAGCAATGGCCGTAAGTTTCATAGGTCTGAATAGTTCGTTTGACTCTGGAGCGCTGATCAATCAATTGATCACACTCGAGGTTCAAAGTCGTATCAGTCCATTGCAACAAAAAATCACTGAATTAAATCGAGAAGATTCATTTCTTTCTGCAATTGCTAATGATGTAACTAGTCTCAAGGGTACTGTTGACCACAAAAATATTTCTCGTGGTGACACTGAACTTGCTTCCAAATCAGTTACTACTACCAACAACGCAGACTCGGCAGGAACCGAAAACTATTACGCTGAGATTACTGCAACTGACGATGCAGTGGTACAAAATTTTGATTTGACTGTAGACCAGTTGGCGACTAGCTCATCGCGTAAATCTACTGCAAGAGTAGATAATGGTGTCACAGGTGCTTCTGCGATGAGTGCAGCAAACCTCAAAGGTGTTACTTCGCTTACTACTGGTACGGTGACTATCGATGGTGAGACTCAGACCTCTGCACTCACTGATAGTAGTACTATCAATGATGTTCTAACTTTTTTACAGACTTTTGCCGCGGTTAGTACAGCGACCATGGATGCTGAAGGACGGATTGCTATTACTGGTACTGCTGGAAGTATTGGAAACTCTGGTGACACTAGTAATTTGATCTCAGCACTTGGTTTGAACAACGCAGTGCTCTCTGGTGGTTCAGCAACTGGTTTACAGAAGCTTACAGCAGCTAAGTCTTCGACTACGCTAAATGCTTTGCCAACTCCAATTACAGGTACCACACTAACGATTAATGGTACCGATGTGACTTATGATCCAGCTACTGACAGCATCACCACTTTAGTTGATGAAATTAATAGTACTTCAGCGACTGGGGTCAATGCTTCTTACGATGATATTAATGGTGAGCTGATCCTCACCAATAAGGATACCGGTGCACTATCAATTACAGTTAGCTCGAATGGTAACGCTGATACGGTTCTAAATATTGCAGCAGCCGGTGCTGAAACACTTGGTAATAATGCTGAGTTTACAATTTCTACTCTCAATGGTGGTGCGACTTTGGTCAACAACGATAATACTGTAACAGGTTTGATTGAAGGCTTGACTTTTGAATTGAAGAATACAACTCCAACTGGTCCTTCTGTGCCCGTCAATGTTGCTATTGCAGAGGATGTCGATAGTATTGTAACTAAGATCACAACTATCATTGATCAGGTTAATGACATGATACAAGATCTTGAGGCGCAGGATGATAGTTTCAGTCGGCAAATGATTCGCCGTCTTAAGAACACAATGGGTACTGCTTACAGTGGGCTTAGTAATGATTATGCTTCTTTGATTGAGATCGGTATTACTAGTGATGTCGGTACTGATACTAGTAGTGGCTTCCAGGGCTATACTCTTGATCGTGATACTTTTGAAACAGCTTTCCTTGATGATAGGGCAGATTTCTTGAAAATTCTTTATGGTACTAGCATTGTTACTGACCCGGATGCAGAGATCACAGCACTCTCAGACGGTTCAGAAGGTGTGATCACACTCTTGCAGCGAGCGCTGGATGAATACGTTGATCCAGACGTACCAACCAATGGTTTGATTAATCAAATCCAAGATTCAATTTCAACTCAGATTGATACTGCTAACGATAGGATAGAGAGAGCTCAACAAAGTATCGATGCGCTTGAAGATAGATTAACCAGACAGTTTTCACAGCTTGATATTATTAACGCTCAATTTCAACAGCAGCAGCAAGCGATTCAAAGTACCTTTGGTGGTGGGACAGCCTAATGAACGAAAAGTTTGAAACTATTGGTCAAGGTCTGGATCGGATACAGGTTATTGATGCCGAGATTAGCGAATTGCTTGAGGCGCAGGAATACGGCAAGATTGTGGAAATGATGCCGAAGCGCATGAGTGTGATCTGCCAGATGACTCAAATTCGAGAAGCTGATGGCATCACTGAGGAAGAGCAGAAGCGGCTTGATAAGATCTTCTCAGGTGCGCATAGTATTCAGCAGAAAATTACCGAGAAAAAAGACAATATCTCTGGCCGTCTGAAAAAACACAAAACTATCAAAAGTCAGAATAAGCGACTTCGTTATTAGTTGTCATCCTGAGGAACGCCATAGGCGTGACGTCAGGATCTAGTTAGCAAGTTAGTAACGATGAGATCCTGACGCCTTACAGGCTCAGGATGACAGATAGGTTAGAATAGTATTTATGCAGTTAATAGATACTCACGCGCATATTTGTTTTGATTCCTATGATGAAGATAGGCAGGAAATGATGGCTCGTGCTTATGATTCTGGGGTTTTTAAGTTATTGCATCCTTGTTGTAATCTTGATGAGATTCCGGCTCTACTTGGCTATACTAAGGAATATGACGGTGATGGCAAGATCGATCTTTATACTGCAATGGGTTTGCATCCCACCGAGATTGAGAAGTGGGATGAAAACTCCGCTGCCAGGATTGCTGAATACTTAGATCAAGAATTAGCTAAGCCTGATCACAAGGTTAGAGCAGTGGGGGAGACTGGGCTTGATTACTATCATTGTAAGGATGAGGAGTCACAAGCCAGGCAGCGAGGGATCTTCCGTGAGCAAATTGCGCTGGCTAAGAAATATCAATTGCCTTTGATAGTGCATACGCGTGATGCTTGGCAGGATACTCTGCAAATTCTAAAAGAAGAGTATCCAGAGGATAGGAACGCGCATCATGGCACTATTCATTGTTATACCGGAAATTATGAATTTGCTTCTGAAGTTATTGAGCATGGTTTCTATATTTCATGGTCTGGTATTGTTACTTACAAGAAAAATGATGAGTTTAGAGAGATTGCCGCTAAGATCCCCCTAGACAGGGTTTTGGTGGAGACTGATTGTCCGTTCTTGGCACCGCAAGCTCAGCGCGGTAAGCGTAATGAACCAAGTTTTGTGAACTATGTAGCAGAGACTTTGGCTGAATGCTACAAGATTAGTAAGGAAGAGCTGGCGGGTATTAGTACTGAGAATGCGACTCGTTTGTTTAAGCTTTAACTGTCATTGCGACCGCGAGCCAAAGGCGTGGCGGGAAGCAATCCAATGCACTAGCCATGTCTTTGCATTGGATTGCTTCGTCACTCTGTTCCTCGCAATGACCTTAGTCTTCAGTCCGGTGCTGGCTGAACCATCAAATGATGATCTGCGTGATCTATTACTTACAGGCAATGTCGAAGCAGTAGTCCAAACTGTAGAAGCGGATAGAGCGATCAATTGGTCTAAGGATAAGCTCAAGATCAATCCGCTTGCTTCTGAGTATTATGCCATCGCATTAATCGTTCTTGGTGACATCGATAAAGCTAAGTATTTCATCGATAAAGCTAGAGACTTTCATCCTAAATCTCAAGCACTGAGAGACTGTGCTAAGCAATTGGATTTTTTTGCACAGCATTTTATAAATAAGGATCTCAAGTTTACTAAGCAAGAAAAATTGCATATCAAGCTTTATGATTTATTGCATCTATATTTGGCAGAAGAGCCTCAATCCAAACAAGCTACTAAGTTAAAACAAAAAATTCTCAAAGAAGTAGAGAAGCTAGATGGGGCGCTGCCATATTTTATGACCAAGCTTGACTATCTCTCTGAACTTAATGATCCAAGTTTGGTTGATCAAATATCTAAGCAAGCCTTTGATACTATTGCAGCCAAGCGCAAGATTTTATTCCCTAAGACTTTGGATTTCTATGAACTGGCTTCTGCTTACAAGGCTCTAGCCAGGCTTAGTATTCAAGCTGGAGACAAGGCTAAAGCCACTCAGTATATTAAACTTGCGCGCAGTAATATTTTTAAGATGAAAGCTTTGTGGCTGGAAGAGGATACGCGTCACTACCGTAAGATCTTAAAGATGGAACAACGAGTGACAAGCTTTGGTTATGTCCTACCACAGTGGTTGATTCTATTACGTGAAGAGTATGATGCTTACTTGAATTAAACAGCTGCAGCGACTGGTATTGCTGCTTTTGTGACGAGCGTGTTGCTTGCTGGCATCGTAGTTGGACTTTCTGCCAGAACTCTATCTATGCCTCTTTCGATTGCTGTAACGGCTTTGCGTACCAGGGAAGAGAAAGTGGTGTTGCTATTCAGGTGAGGTCCAAGTGCATCATTGAGTACGGCAGTAAAGAAGTCCTGGTTGTCGTTTAAGATCGAGCTTGCGATTTGCCCAAAGGCAGGTGCTTTGTCTCCAGAGAAGATGACTTTTGCTACTTGAACTAGGGTACCCAGTATTTTATTAACACTGAGTTTGAAACAATTGCCCCAAAGTGCTTTGTTCAAAGCATCTTGCGAAACATAGACTTCTCCAGTTTGAGAATTTGTAATCGGTCCAACGCCAGCAAAACCTTCATTACCAAAACTTAAAGATCTAGCCAGTGCATCTTCTTCTGCAGTGAGCCCTAACTCTGCTGCAATTGCTTCATTTGTTTTGGCACCATTGACTGCGTAATCAAAAACCTTGCTGAATAGATCTGAATCTGAATTAGATACTACCAGTTGGATAATTTTTTGGTTGAGTCTAGCTAGATCAATACTAGTCTGGGGAACTTGTGCCAGATTGGTACTTGCTGGCATCACCACATTGGCTGTGGTCTGAGGTGCCAGACTTGTATTGGTCTGCATCACTGGGCTTTGTTGATTGACCCTTGCTACTTGCATAGTTGAATTGTATCACGGGTTGATTGGTGAAAACCCCTAAGTCACCAAGCTTCTCAAACACTCTTCAATCCTAGGGTGAGTAAATTTATAGCCAGCATCCTCAAGAACTTTGGGTTTAACCTTGGCACTAGCTAATAACAAAGCATCAGCCATCTCTCCAAAAATAATTTTGGCAAGGAAGCTTGGCATTGGAGCTAAAGCAGGCCTACCCAAGACTCGAGCTAGACTGCTAGTAAAAATAGAATTGGTCACTGGATGAGGACTAGTGAAGTTGACCGGTCCTTTAATCTTAGAATTGTTCATTATAAAGTAGAGCCCGTAGATCAGATCTTCAATACTAATCCAGCTCATGATTTGTTTGCCGCTGCCGATATCACCGCCCATGCCAAAACTAAATGGCAAAACTAATTTGGCTAGCGCGCCGCCCTCTTTGCTCAATACAATGCCGATACGCGGATGCACTACTCTGATCCCAGCTTCTCGAGCTGGGTCTGCAGCAGCCTCCCAAGCTTTGCAAGTATCAGAAATAAATAAACCCTCTACTGGAAAGCTATGTTCGTAAAGAGTTTCAAAGGGACGATCAGCGTAGTAACCAATAGCAGAAGCTGAAATAAATAAATTGGGTTTAGCTTTGAGTTTAGCTAGAGTACTTGCTAGTAAGTGAGTAGACTTAGTTCTACTTTCTAGGATGCGAGTTTTTTGTGCTGTGGTCCAACGGCGGTCAGCGATATTCTCGCCAGCTAGATGCACTACCACATCAAAACCCTCCAGCTCACTAGTGTCAAGCACAGCTTCATCAGGTTGCCAAAAAATTTTCCTGGGACCTAATTTAGATTCTGATCTTACTAATGAATAAACTTCATGTCCTTGATACTCAAGGTAGCTAGCTAGATTTTTGCCAACAAGTCCAGTTGAGCCTGAGATAAGGACCTTCATTATTTGATTCTACTATGTAGATAGCGAGCAGTTCATAATTGTTTAATATTGGCATGGTGGATTGAGCTTGGCAGGTGCGCTATTATGTTGCGAAGGATGAAAATAAGACCCCTACTCCTTCCATCTTTATTACTAGGCATGCTTGCTGGTTGTTCTGAGCAAGTAGAGCCACCAGAATTGCCTGCTAGAGCTCAGCCGGTTCTAGAAGCCAGTGATGATACTTGCGTGCAAATTCACCAAGCTGATGATGAAGCGAGTAGAGCAGAAGCTCCAGTTCCAGATCAGTGTGTTGAGATTCCTGAAGAGGAAGCAAGTCGGGTGGAAGAAATTGAACAAGAACCTGATCTTAGTAAATTGTCCTGGGATGAACGAGTTGAAAGAATTAATGACAGAGCAATTTTTACTAAGAAGACTATTGTTACTCTAAGACAACTTGTTATGACTCGTGAGATTAATGAAGAAAGATACGGACCAACTGCTGAACTAATGATTAAGCTGGCTGAAGGTTTTCTGCAAAGAAATAACAGACCTGACTGGATAGAGCTTTTTGAAAGTCGAGTCCAAAAGCTTAGAGAAACTTCTGAAGAGATTTTGAAACGAGAGGCTGAGAAAGCTGCACCACCTCCAGTTAACGACGACGGTTCAGTGACATTTTAATTTTTGGTTTGGGTGATTTCGTTCATATAGACTTCTTAGATCAAGAGGCTTATCTTATGCTAGAATTATGCCCTAATGGGTCTTGACCTAAATCTTAAAGATGTTGCTGGAGCTGCAATTGCTTCGCTGGCTAATAGTGTGCCAGTGGTTTCTACTGCTGCAGAATTCTTGAGTAGATTGGATGACACAAGAGACCGAAACCAAGTCGTCGATAGATTACATAGAGTAGAAACGGAGATGGATGCCTTGCTCAATGGTTGCCATGAAGATCAAATGGATCGAGGTGCTTTGGTGAATAGAATGCGTCAGATGCTAGAAACTCAGCAACGCCACAATGCAATAGTTTGTGGAGGTTTGATTAGTGACACCACTCACTATGAAACTATGCGTAAGCATCCAGACATGTTTGGTGAACCCTTAACAATGGATTCTCAAACTGAATATGATCCAGACAATGTTCACTTGATGATTCAAGATCCAGATGGTAATCCGATGATGTTGAAGATGCCAGTGTTTTCATTTTTTCAATTGATCTTTGAGAAAACTAATAGAACTGAAACCAAAACTCTTAATGGTGATGGAGTTGTTTCTAAACCAGTAATGCTTGAGATTGAAGATATTGAACCAGGTACTGCTCTATTCATCTGTACTCAAGAGAAAGCTAATGATCCACAGGTGCGAAAATTAATTGATGGACTCAAAGATACTTATGGTATCAATGTTGTATTCCCAGAGCAATTGATTCCTCCTGGCTTTTTTAGGTATGAAGCTTATGACAAGATTGCACACTTGCTACACGAAAAACAGTTGAGACCGTTTTTGATTGCAGACGGAGATATTCAAACTCATGAAGAGTATCGAATTGTTAGTCAAATGCAGCAGTTATTCCAAGGATATGGTGTTATGCCTGTTGTTCATCATGACGATATTGGAAAAGATATAGATGGGATTGGTGATTATAACGGTAATGTCACGTGGAACACCGCAGCAGCTTATACAGTAGATCGTAAAATGACACCTGAAAAAATTCGTATCTTTGCTTCAGCGATTCTTGGTATTCGTCCTTATGAATTAGAGAGAATGGAGAAACGAGGTATTACTGACTTTAAACCATATATGCAGGGTGTTGATAATCTTAGAGAGGAGCCTCCTGAGTCGAAGCTTTGATCTTATTGGCATTTAGAAACTAGTGTTTGACTTTGCGTTCCGATCCCGTGCGGCGCCACTCTGAAGGCGCCGCTTTACTGGTACCCGCACACAGTTAGCTGGCTCCGCCAGCTATAATCGTTCTAGACTCCCGCACGAAGCATAAGGGCTTCGATCTCGATAGAATGGTCGGGGTGGCAGGATTTGAACCTACGACCTCTTCGTCCCAAGCGAAGCGCTCTACCAAGCTGAGCCACACCCCGGCCGACCTTGCCTTTTCGCGCTTCGAAAGCGAAGCATCTTCTTGTGTCGTCGCACTGACGTGCTCCTACCAAGCTGAGCCACACCCCGATTAGACAGTGTCTTGGGAATCCCGAAAAGGCTCTGTAATTATACTAAAGAGCCTGTGAAATATAGCAATTTTTAGAATTTAATCGATTTCCTGAGCGTATTACTGATTAGAAAAATCTTTCTACTTGAGTCGGTGGGGTATTAGTCATCGCGTAAGCACCAGCATTAGCCCATGCCTCTTGTGCTGCTAGCACAGTTTCTTGAGCTCGTAATTGTCCCATGGCAAATGATTGTTGTAAGAAAGCATTGGCAATCCCACCAAGGAAGCCACCGCCACCACTCGAGCTTCTACCACCATAAAGTCCAGCTGCACCAGGTACTCCAAAACCAAAGCCACCGATACCACCGAGTCCGGCAGTACCAAAACCACCAGCTCCGCCGAAGCCTCCAATACCTCCAAAACCAGGTGAACCAAAACCACCGATGCCACCAAAGCCACCGCCGAATCCACCAATACCTTGGTTACCAACGAAACTTGGGCCACGAAAACCACCAAAGCCTCCTAGGCCAGCGCCTGCAAAGCTTGATGCAAAACTTGGATTAAATGATGAATTAAACATCTCTGGGCTAATTAGAACAAGCCAGCTTTAAGAACTGGTTAAGAAACTCTTCTTCACCAAAGTCCTTGCTGCTGATTTCTTCAAGTGAAATTGGAGGGGCTTTGGGTGCTTCCACTAATGATTCTTTGATTTGCCTAGGCATTGCTTTGAGATTTAAACCAATTCCAATCAATAAATGTTCTTTATATATCTCAACTAAAATCCCAGCAAGTTTGCAGTCATTGTAGTAGATATCATTGATCGGTTTGATATAGTAATCGGCTGGATACAGCTGCTTGAGAGTGTTTAGAGCTTGCTCTGCAAAGCCTTGTGTCATCCTGAGCGCTTCTTGCGCGTCAGGATCTCCTTGCTGCAACTCAGTGATGATAGTTGTATATAAACCAGCCCTGGGAGGAGAAGCCCAAGACTTACCATACTGCCCGCGACCAGCACTTTGTTCTTCGGTGATGATACAAGTAGGTAGCTCTAAATCACCCTTGTCTATCAAGCGTTTGGCTTCATTTTGACTTGAGTCAAGAATTTGATATCGCAAGAACTGCACCTCATGATTCTAGCTCAATTGGACTAAAGTTTCTTGCCTAATTACCGATAGATCTAATTGAGCAGAAAACTACACAAGCTCACAAGGAAGCACAATGTCAAAAAGATTTATGGTAATAGCACTTGCTATTGCTCTGGGATTTTTAAATTTCAGCGCAACTGAAGTGGAAGCAAAGAAAAAACGCAAGAAATTAGGTTTTGAAATTCAGGATTGTACCCGCATTAAGGGGCAGCCAGATATTTATATTTGTCTCAAGGGTGAGGCTGGTGATGGGACTTTGAGCCAACGTAAGCTTAATTCAGTTAGTTCTAAAACAGTTACTCTCATTGATCGATACAAAGCTAGGGCTGCAAAAAAGAAATCTGGGGCTAGAAAGTTTTTGGAGAACGATCCATGTGTGATAGATCCAATGTCTCCTGAATGTACGGGAGAAACAGAGTCAGATCCGTGTGCTATAGATCCAATGTCTCCTGAATGTACGGGAGAAACAGAGTCAGATCCGTGTGCTATAGATCCAATGTCTCCTGAATGTACGGGAGAAACAGAGTCAGATCCGTGTGCTATAGATCCAATGTCTCCGGAGTGTACCGGAGAGACTAGTGATCCTTGTACGATAGACCCAATGTCTCCTGAATGTACCGGGGAAACAGAATCATCAGATCCATGTACAGTAGATCCAAGTTCACAAGCTTGCACGGACTATATGTGCACAATGGACCCAAGTACTTGCATTTAATTATTGGATTCAGAAATAGTTTCAGCTTTCACAGCAATTTTTTTAGCTAAGCTGTGAGGGTTCAGTTTAACTGTCATTCTTGCAGAGCCATCTGCAATTTCTTCATCAGGACCAAGCGAGCCCTCCTCAAAGATAGGCTCTAAGCCTGTTGCTAACCTGCCAACAGCCATTATTGAATAGTTGGGGGCTTCAAAAATATATTTGAGATTTGGTGGCATTAAGTTTAATCTGATCCTATATCTTGGCGCATCTCCTTCAGCTTTGGCAATTTTGTCTACCTGGATCATACGTCCCTCATTGGTGATGAATGATTTATTCTGCAACCAATCACCAAAAGTAAACTCAATATCTTCAGAGCCCGTGTGTTGACTGACAGCATCACCCAGTGCAATTAAGAAGCGCATTAGATTTCCTTGGGTAGTACTCTCTTGAGCAGTACCAGAATACATTGCTTTGGTTACATCGTATTGTAAGGATGGATTATTGTTTAGAAAGTCTATGACTTCCTGATCAACTCTAAATCTGTCTGAACTAGGGTTCTTGAACTTAAATGGATGTCCTGGCGC
Source organism: Candidatus Melainabacteria bacterium (assembly GCA_028817775.1). Classification (GTDB taxonomy): domain Bacteria; phylum Cyanobacteriota; class Vampirovibrionia; order LMEP-6097; family LMEP-6097; genus JABHOV01. The sequence goes on from JAPPOW010000214.1 coordinate 22,436, forward strand.
TGGAGTGGCTTTGGCAGTTGGTTTAGGACTTGGCTCTATAATAGGACTAGAGTGCAAAGTTTCCTCCGTTTTTGTTCTACCAGTTTGACTTTGTGCGGTATTGACCGGATCTTGTGCTGCTTCTGCAATAGGTTTAGCTTCGTCTTGATCACCTGTAAGAAGCGGTGTGACCATATTTGCAGCTATCATTAGTGGCACTGAGATTAATGCTACTCCAGCTAGATGGATTGGTCTTAGTCCTGAAGCTTGTGTTTCTTGATCACCTAGACCGTGGGTGATAATTTGATTTGGGATTTGTAGAGCGTGTAATCTTGGTGCAGCCAGTGTTGATTCTTGCTGATCTCGATTCTCTAAGACGTGTTGAGAAACTAGACGCCATCTTTTGGACTTGGTCTCGCCTCGAGTAAAGCTATCCAGAAATCCTTCTATCCATTGTGATTGATCTTCATCACCCGACTCTGGCAAATGTTCTTGGAGTGCCAATTCGATAGCTTTGTGATCTCTACGCTCCAACTCAAGAGCTAGCTTATGAGCGATATAGGTTAGATTGACACTAATCTCTTTGGCGGTACCACGATTGAGCAGTGGTTGTAAGTCCTTGTGTTCATTGAGGAAACGATAGAGTGATTCTACTTCTGTGGTGCTTATAGAACTATCGCTTGATTCTTTTTGTTTAGCACCATCGAGTAGCTTCCTTAGAATGGGTAGAATACTGTCTGCTTCAACTGAATTTTCATCGAGCAGTATATTCATCGCGGCATGAACGCTCTGACTAATATGCCCAAGGAGTTGGTCGACAAAATATTTTTGTACATGAGGAATTTGCTCGCCTGTAAGTCCACGCTTGGTCATTTCAGCCAAACCAGGTTCTGCTTCTTCGGTAGCCTCAGTTATAAGGAAGCTAAAGGTTTTACTAACACTGCCACCCAAGAATACACCGCGTGCTGTTCTTGTGGAGCCTGGCTTTTTGCTTTCTTGTGCAAGTACTTCACTTGCAAGATGTACTAGGCTCTGTTCTGGTGATACACCCCTATTGAGAAGCAATTGATCGGTTACAGTAGTTACGGACTCATGTAGTCCACCCTGAATCTCGTCTTTTGTAGTGAGCTTGATTGGTTCATCATCAGGTCCATCTTCTGATGAAGATTCAGCTTGAAAGTCCAATACTATTTGACCGAGACCAGCTGAACCAGAATCTGTTCCTGCAGCTTGCCCTAGTTCGTCTATACTTGGTGCAAACTCTATTGCGTTACCTTTAGGATCTACGGCGATAAATAAAGCTTGACCTTGATGCTCTATATCAAGAAGCTCAGAAACTATAAAGTCTGTTACGTCAACGAACTGGGCAATTTCTATAGTTTCACCGCTTGGTTTTTGCTTGATAGTGGCAAAGGCACCAACTAAGCTAACTGGTAATTTAATTTTGGCTGGAGGTTCCCCTTCGAGATCATCATTGATTATGATTTGAAAACCTTTGTCGTTTTGAGCAAGGATTTCGTTTATTGGACCAAGGGCAGATTCTACTTCAGAGAAATCCATTTCGACATTGCCGCTATGTAAGTCAACTAGGGTTGCTGATGATACTGGTTCAAGCGCTTGGGCTGCTGGCTCTGGGGTTATATCGAGACCTGCCATTTCTTCAGCTAGTCCAACCAAGGCTCTAGCTTTGACTTGTGGATGTGTGCCATTTGCTTGGTCAATCTGTATGTCCCTGAAGCGATGCATTGCCTCCCGAGAAAATCCCACGGCATCATCTAATCCCATGTCTCTTGCCATGAGCATTAAAATTCTTGCTGCATCAAAGGGTTCACTACTCTCTTCCGTTGTATAAGGAGCAGCAGCAATTCTCATCCACTCTGCATATTCACCATTGGGTTTAGTCAGCTGACTATCGCCGCGTTTCGGAGCTTGTGGCTGAATTGATTCACTCGATACCATAATTTAGTGGAAGGTAAAGTAATACCTTGACCTTGTTTCTACTTATATTTTAGCAATTGTAAAGCTCTAATCAAGGCATCTTATCTTTTCTTCGTTTTTACTTGCCGATACCCCGAATTAATGCCATAAATAGTAGTTATGGCACTAAATTTCGACTTAGATGAAACCCAACAAGGTTTACAAAATATGGCAAGAGACTTTGCCGAGAATGAAATAAAACCTCAAGCCGAGGAGCATGATCGTGATGCAAAATTTCCGATGGAGATTGCAAAGAAGGCCCACGAACTTGGTTTGATGAATCCTGGCTTCCCTGAATATTGTGGCGGACTTGGACTTGGTATCAAAGAAGAAGTAATTATTGCTGAAGCGATGGGAGCTGCTTGTACTGGAATTTCAACAGCGCTTGGTGCCAATATGCTCGCTGCTGCACCTTTGCTTGCTGTTGATGATGAGGGAATTAACAAACGTTTCCTAGCACCGATGATGGAAGAAGTGCTATTCGCTTCTTATGGTGTCACAGAGCCAGGTTGTGGCTCTGATGTTGCTGGTGTTAAAACTACAGCTAAGAAAGTTGGTAACGATTATGTCATCAACGGAACTAAGCAATGGATCACTGGTGCAAAATATGCTAACTGGTTCTATGTACTAAGTTCTACTGATGCAGCAGCAGGTCACAAAGGACTAACTTGTTTTGTGATTCCCGCAGATAGTGAAGGTATTACCGTGCAGAAGAAAGAAGACATGATGGGCCAGCGTGCAAGTTCAACTCACGCTATTAGTTTTGATGATGTCAAAGTTTCTGAAGAGAACCGCTTAGGCGCTGAGGGAGAGGGATTCAAGATTTCTATGAAAGCCTTCGATAAGACTAGACCTGGGGTGGCGGCTGGTGCTTGCGGTATCATCCGCGCGGCCATGGAATACTCAAAACAATATGCAATGGAGCGTACTAGTTTTGGAATGCCGATTGCGATGCACCAAGCAGTAAGTTTTATGGTTGCTGAGATGGCAATGAAATATGAAGCAGCGATGTTGCTTACTTATAAATCAGCTTGGATGATTGATAATGGTACTCGCAACACCAAGTATGCTTCTTTTGCCAAGGGCTTTGCAGCGGATGCGGCGATGGAATCAGCTACTAATGCCGTGCAAGTTTATGGTGGTTATGGTTATTCACGTGAATATCCAGTCGAGAAATTGATGCGTGATGCAAAAATATATCAAATTTATGAGGGTACTTCTCAGATTCAACGTTTGATTATTGCTAAGGAATTGTTCTTAAGAAACGCTTGATTGTCATCCTGAGGGAACGGAGTGACCGTAAGGATCCCATTGGTATTATGGGAGATCCTAACGTCGCCTGCGGCTCCTCAGGATGACATGCTAAAGTAATTCCCGTGCAAAGCCTAATAGGATTAAACCTGAATGAGCTTGAGAGCCTAGTGCAGGAGCTAGGTCTGGAGAAGTTTCGTGCCAAACAAATCTATAAGTGGATCTACTCTAAATCCTGCCGTGATTTTGATGAGATGACTGATCTTTCTACCAAGGCTCGTGATTTGCTCAAAGAAAAATCTAGTATCGGTTCACTTAAATTAGTCACTAGAGAAATTAGTTCTGATGGTACTGAGAAGTTTTTGTTTGAAACTTCTCAAGGTGAGAAAATTGAATCAGTACTAATGTACTTTGAGAATGTAAATTACTCAGAGGATGAGGGTGGCAATACTCCCCCAGGTAGATATAGTGCTTGTATTAGCTCACAAGTTGGTTGTGCGGTGGCTTGTCCGTTTTGTGCAACTGGTACCCTTGGTTTCAAACGTAACTTAAGTGCTTCTGAAATTATTGAGCAAGTTTTGTTTATGCAAAATCTTAGTGAGAAACGTATTGCCAATATTGTTTATATGGGGCAAGGAGAGCCGCTTAATAACTATGATTCAGTGCTTAAGTCAATTAAACGAATTCGTGAGGATGTAGGTATTGGAGTGCGTCATATCACCGTCTCAACTAGTGGCGTGATTCCAAAAATTGAAGCACTGGCTACTGAAGATCTGCAAATTACACTGGCACTATCTTTGCATGACTCAACTGACCAAGGTCGGGATTACTTAGTACCAATTAATTCTAAGTGGCCTGTATTTGAAGTGATTGATTCACTTAAGGATTATGTGCGTAAGACCAAGCGTCGGGTTACTATTGAGTATGTGATGCTTGATGGGGTTAATGATAGTCTCGACAAGGCTAAGATTTTAGGTGAACTAATCAAAGATCTACATTGCAATGTCAATCTCATTCCTTATAACTCGACTGATGTTGATGATCCATTCAAGCGTTCTAATAGCAAACGAGTGGAAGAATTCTCCAAGGTCTTGAAACAGCATTGCAAAGGTAAGACTATTACTGTTCGTAAGGAACGCGGCCATGATATCAAGGCTGCTTGTGGGCAGTTGGCGAACTCTGTGGGTTCTAAAACTTAAATTTCTGTCATAGCTTATGGTCACTACGTTCCCTGCATATGGCACTACGTGCCTGCTAAATGCTCCGCTGAAGAATACAGGCGAAGCCCTACTGCAGGAGCGTAAGCTCCATATGCAGGGAACGTAGTGACCATAAAGCCATATCAAAGTTATAATAAAAATATGGCTAAAGCACCATCAGCTTTACAAGATTATGCTGCAAAGATCCAGCAAATATTCCGCAGGCAGGAATTTAAATACTTTAGCTATGCGCTAGCAGCATTTATTATGCTTAGTGCTTCGGCACTTTACTATCTTGAGACTAGTGACTATTTTAAGTACCCGCAGCTGAGTGAGGATAGATACCAACAAGTCGAACAAGAGCTTGATCGTTTGATCCAAAAATCAAGAACTGAACCACGAGAAGCTATTCGTTCACTTGAAACTTTTGTTTCTTTACCAAAGAAACTAGCTAATCGTAGAGCCTTTGTTCTAGCGAGACTTTATCAAGACATTAATGAACCAGCGCTTGCTATGCTTCATGCTTATGAATTGGATCGTGATTATTTGACCAAGTATAGCTTGGGCTTGCGTACTAGGATTGCAGAAAAAATTGGACTTGAAGGAATCGTAGTCAAGGACTTGGATTACTTATCTAAGAAATTTCCCAAGGAAGCAAGGTTTCTTTACCGGTTGGCAAAATCTTACTCAAGACAAAGTAGATTGCTAGAAGCGCGCAAAGCATTTAACCAAGTGCAAGAATTATTTCCGAATACTGAGTTTTCACTTGGTGCTGATTACTATCTAGCCAATATGACTAAAGATAGATCTGAGAAATTTACTCGTCTCAAAAATTATCTACGCAAAAGTCCGGAAGGAAGTCTTGCTTATTTAATTTCTGATCAGGTAGCAAGTTTAGAAGCAGAAGAGCGAGCAGAGTTTGATGACTTGAGCAACCAAGTTGCACTTAGTTATTACAATCGTGAGGACTACGATAATGCAATTAAACATTTTAATACTGAATTGGATAGTCCTGATCTTTACTTAGATGCTTATGCTCGTACTCTAGCTAAACTTAAGCGCAAAGCTGAGGCTCGTCGCTTGATAGTTGATACTTTGCCGCAGATGAAAGAAAGTCACAAAGCCTCTCACCTAGTGGAATTGCTTTGCTCACTATCTCCTAAATGGCAAGCAATTCAGAATCTGACAGTATTGAAGAATAAAGTACCGCTTATCAAGGACAAGATCTTGTGGGAGCTGGCACTTAGAACTAAGACCAAGGCAGATTACCAAGCAGTCTATACTCAGTTCCCCAATAGTTACTATGCAGCTGAATCTATGTCACGTGTGTTTTGGAAAGAATATAAACGCCAGAACTATCACAAGGCAGTAGAAATTTTCCGTAAGCATTGGAAGAGCTATCCAAATACCAACTCGCATCCTTTTGTGGCATTTTGGGCAGCACGCGCCTATGAGAAACTGAATCAAACAAAGGACGCCAAAGCAACTTTGGAAAATTTGGTGATTGAGCATCCACGTGATTACTATGGCTACCGAGCTGAGCAAATTTTGCGTGATGATAAAGATTGGTACAAGATGCCAAGCCCCAACAAATTTGTTTCTCTTCCTGACTGGGATTGGCCTGAGGTCTACACAGATGAAGAGATTGCAAAACAATATGGCAAAGATTTGTTGGAGTTAAGCAAAATCGGACAGTTTGAATTTTTGTTAGAGAATGAGAAACAAGAAGGTTGGGATTACGACAAGAATTTGAAGATGTGGCTTTATGCTATGGCAGGTGATTACCTCAAAGCAATTAGCACCGCTTATTTCTCGATGCCAAAAAATTCAGCAGTTGACTATCACGAGATCAAATTTCAATATGCGTTCCCGATGCCTTACGCTGGACTTGTTGCTGATGAAGTAAGTAAGAACCTTAAGGTTGATCCATTGCTTGCCCATTCATTAATCAAACAAGAATCTCGTTACCAAAAAGACATAGTAAGTAAAGTTGGTGCTATCGGCTTGATGCAATTGATGCCATACACGGCACGCTCCCTAGCTCGTGGGCTTGAAATGAGACCACCGACTTCCAAGGATTTGATGCAGCCGGAGATTAATATAAAACTCGGTGTCAATTATATGGAAGATGTCTTTCAGACTTTTGATAATAATATGATCCATGCAATTGCTTCTTATAATGCTGGTCCAGTGGCTATTAAAAACTGGCGTAAACGTTTTGGAAATCTAGACCCAGATGAGTTTATTGAGAATATTCCATATGATGAGACCAAAACTTATGTTAAACATGTTCTAAATAACTTTTGGATTTATAAACAGTTATACAGCTAATACGCTCTAACGCTCTAGGGCTGTAGCGCTGTAACGGCTTTGCCGAGAACCGCTAGAGCGCTACAGCATTACAGCGTTACAGCGAAAACTGGGCATAAAGTTAATGTACTCTAGATGGACTCCTTAACTAATCTACTTCCAGATCTTGAGCCAAGCTTGCAAATTGTAGGCTTGCTTTTTTTACTTAGTTTTTTGCCAGTGATGGTTGTGACAATGACGCCATTTTTGCGTATTGTCTTAGTACTATCTTTATTGCGTCAAGCACTAGGTACTCAAAACGCACCACCAACTATGGTACTTGTTGGTTTGAGTTTGATTTTGACCGGCTATATATTAGGTCCAGAGATTTCACAAATCAATCAGCGTGCTTTGATTCCGCTTGCTAATAATCAGATTCAACTGACCACTGCACTGGATAGAACTTATGATGAATTATCAGGTCATATGCTGCGCAATGTAGATGTTAAAGATCTTAAGTTCTTCTATAAACTGAGTAGAGAACCCTTTCCGACCAAGGTTGAGGATGTAGCAGCAAGAGAGCTGGGTACTGCTTACCTATTAGGAGAATTGCGAAGGGCGTTTCAGATAGGTTTCTTGGTCTTCATACCATTTTTGGTGATCGATTTGATTGTCGCCAATATTCTACTTGCACTGGGGATGATTATGCTATCCCCGACTATTGTTTCGTTGCCGTTTAAGATTATGATCTTTGTTGCCATTGATGGTTGGGATCTAATTGTCAAAGGACTTGCTCAAAGTTTCAATTAAGATTTAAGTAATGGACTGGATGCCACAAGCAATTAGGGAGGGAATATTCACGATATTGTTCATATCGGGTCCTCTAGTCGTGCTTGCTGCAGGACTAGGTTTGACTATTGGTGTGATTCAAGCTGCAACCCAGGTCCAAGAGCAAACTCTAGGTTCTGCTGTCAAGATTATTGGTTTATTTCTTGCATTAATAATTTTTGGTTTCTATATGTTTCAGTATATGAGTAATTATGATTCTCAAACCCTGGAGCGAGCATTTAAGTTGGTGCCGACTCTTGGTACCAAAGCGATGCCTCGGCGTAACTTCCTGGATGTACCCAATGGTGAAGTTGAAGAGCCGATTCATACAGCTGAGTTGAATGAAGCTGAGCCACATGAAAGCCATGGTGGTCATCACAAAGCTGGTGCACTTGATGAACCAGATCATGTCACTAAAAATGAGAACTTGAAACCAGTTGCAATTAAACCGCCGCAGTCAGCTCTTAGACCTAATAAAGATATTGAAGCAATCAAGAAACAAGACTTGACTATCAAGCATGCTGATCATCATCATAGCCAGCCAAAAGTGCAGAAGCCTAGAGCTGAATCAATTCGACCAGCGGCTAAGCCAAAGACTAATACCCAGCAACCGTCATTGCGAGCGCAGCAAAGCAATCCAGTTACAAGCAGTCCAAAACCATCAACTGGATTGCCACGTCGCGTTGCTCCTCGCAATGACGAGGGTCCAAAGAAACCACCAAAACGTTTACGCCGTTCTAGTGTCAGCGATAGGCTCAATAAACTCAAGGGGCTAGGACGCTAATGGATTTATTCACTGATCTATTTCGCCAAAATTTGTTTGCCCAGATTGGTACTACTGTAGTGGCTTTGGGTTTTGTCTTGGTACGAGTACTAGCATTTATGCACTTTGCACCAATTTTCTCTCACAAGAGTGTGCCCTCGCATGTGCGTATTGGTTTTGCAATCTTCTTGACTAGTATGCTTGCTCCCAAAGCATTTGAGGCAGCGATTCCTGATGATGGTTTTTCTATCCTCTATGTCTTGTTTGCAAATTTTGCACTTGGTTTCATTATTGGTTTCACCACTAATATTTTATTTACTACTGTCGTTGCTGGTGGTGAGATGATGGACGCAGCAATGGGTTTCTCCTCAGGGCAAATGTTTGATCCAAGTCTTGGCGGGCAGACTACAATACTGGGTAGGTTTATGGGGATCTTGACCATTGTGGTTTTCTTCCAGATTGGTGGTCCTGAAGCATTGATTCAGGGACTCTATAATAGCTTTGATACTTTCACTTTGTTTGATCCTAATATGACGATCAATGTTGCCAAGATTATTCATTTGGTTGGTGACATTATTAGAATGGGTTTTGTTCTTGTAAGTCCGGTGGTCTTGACAATCTTAGTTAATGATCTGGTCTTGGGCCTATTGTCGCGCGCTTCTCCACAGATCAATGCTTTCCAGATTTCATTCACGATTAAACCAATGGTAGGGGTTCTCATTTTGTTGATGATTTTGCCTTTATTCTTTACTGCTGTAGCCAACTTTTTGTCTTCTGGTTCAAGGCTTTACTAGTTCTTAACCTAAAAACAATAAACTTAATACATGCAAAGGAAGGGACTCCTATTTTTAATTTCTGTATTATTACTGAGCTTTTTAAGTTTTACTAAGGCTCAGGCGCAGTATATTACACAGAACAATCAAATGGCCATCTTATTAGTAGGTTTGACTGCTGATGAGCTAGCCAATCACGAACTTAAATTGCTCAAGGGCAAGAAGATTATTGAAGTACCTTATACACTTAATTGGCGCAACACCCTCCAGAACACTCAAGCTGACGAAGTATTGCTTCGTCAGAACTCTGGCTTCGTTGGACTTTATACACCAGGTGGTAGCTTAGTTAGACCAGTAGATATTGAGGCTGGCAATCCTTATTCTGAGCAGAATCCAGCTCCACCTGAAACTGTTCAAGCTCCACATCAAGCAGAATTTTCACAGATAGGTTATTCTACTGGTGGTCGTATCGATCCTTACCAACCACAAGCTTATGCTTATGAACCAAAGGACAACTCTAAACTAGCTGCAGGCTATGGTTATAATCCTCAAGTTGAACAACCAAAAGTTTTTAAGAAAAGCTCATGGGTTGATCTATTAAATTTTGTACCAATTGACGCTGTCACTCCTCTCAACTATCCAGGTACCTTTGATCAAACAGGTATCGGTACAGCTTATACACTTGGCGCCCTCCCCCACATTGGAGGTGCAGTAGCACAGTGGCGTAGAGCTAAATCAGAGAAGGAGAACTTTGATTACTATCAACAACAACAGCCACCTACCCACTCGGCTTTGCCACCAACTTACCATCCTTATAACTCGACTGACCCGTCAAACCCAGTCAGTAACGATCCCAATTTAATTCGTTATCAAGAAATGCCACAAGCCTTTGTGCGTGAGTATCCTGCTTTCGGTACTACTAGTCCTGGTGGTTACTACAATAACCCTTAGAACCTGTCTTGAAAATCCAATAACTGCGTTTGCGAGGTCTCATTTATGCGTAATAAACTTCGGGTAAACTCAGAAAATCAACGATTTTCTTCGCTCGCAAGCCTTGTTCTTGAACTTTCAAGACAGGTTCTTAATCTAAACCTCTAATAAATAATGAATCAATATCATGTGCTCTGCCAATAGCTTTATCTACTAACGCTGCTGCAAAGCGGTAAATTGGAGATTCAGGCCTGCTTGTTACAAGGTGTATTGGTCTAGCAGCTTTAAGAGGTCTGAGCAAGACTTTGGCTTTGCGCAGGTGACCATCTTTGGCTACTATTTCAGAGTTTACGGTGTATCTTGCACCAGCAAGTTCTAGTTCTGTTGTTGAAGTGGCTGATCTTTTTAGTCCATGTTCTAGAGGGTCTATGCTTATCTCTGGTATATGGAAATCACATTCAGCAGGCAGTTTGCCTTCGATACTAAGTGCAAATTGATCCATCGCTACAAGCAGCTCAGTTTTCTCTGGGCATGAACTTGAATGAGCCTCTGTAGTTGAGATTGGACTTGTAGCTAGTAGAGTCATAGTGCAAGATTAGCTAATTGATCAGCACGCTGGTTAAACTCCCTGCGTACATGAGTGAAGCTAATTTTATCAAATTCTTTGATTAATTCCTGCACCTTGAGAAAAATAACTTTAATATCTGGGTTCTTAACCCGATACTCACCATTGAGTTGTTTAACCATCAGCTCACTGTCAGCTTTGACTAGCACTTCTTGGTAACCTAATTCTTGAGCTTTGCGCAGCCCTTCAAGTAAGGCTGTGTATTCAGCAATATTGTTAGTAGCCTGTCCAATACTTTCTGAGATCCAGGCTACTTCTTTCTCATCAACAACTAGAGACGCGCCGATAGAAGCTGGTCCTGGATTGCCTTTAGAAGCACCATCTGTAAAAATTATTACCGAGCTCATACGCCAGCTTTAGCCAAATCCAAATCAGCCAATGAATCAAGTACTAAATCAAACAAAGTTTCGATATCAGCGATATTTTCTTCTGGTCTGGTGACACCAGAGAGAACCAAAATAGTTTTAGCATCTGCTTCTTTAGCAATTGCTAAATCATGTGGTGAATCAGTAACCATCAAGGTCTTACCTGGCTCTACCCCAAGTTTAGAGCAAAGCTCTTGGTAACCAGCAGCAGTCTTGATTTCACCACCCTTATTTGCTTTGATCAAATCTTTGATACCAAATTTCTCAAGACAAGTAGCAGAATTAGCTTCACTGTCTGAAGTGTAGACAGCAAGCTTTATTCCAGAAGCAGCGAGCTCTTTGATCTTCTCAATTACACCAGGAAAACTTTCAGCCAGTTCCGCGATACTCAAATCTTGGTTTGTTTGTTCGATCGCTCTATCGATAGTCTCAAATGCTGCCGCCCATTTGTAATTGGGTTCAGTTTCATTAATCGTAATAAACAAAGCAGTCGCTAATGCTAAGCGTA
>JAPPOW010000238.1 GCA_028817775.1 Candidatus Melainabacteria bacterium
ATTAAAATCTCCACCAGAACCAGGCGCAAATATATCAGCCAGTAAATTACGGAAGAATAAATTGTGATCAAGCTCTAAGCCGTTACTAAAACTAATGATGCAAATACCTCTACCCTTACTACCCTTGCCGTTATAAGCAATGATATTGTTTGAGAGTCTTGGGGCAGAGTCACCAGTGATAAAAATCCCGTTACTATCACCGCGGATGATTGTATTGTTGATGAAGTTTGGTGAAGCTCCGTCTATATAAACTTGGTGTGGGTCATCGCCACCTTTGGCACGGCGGTTGTTAGAAATTACATTATTGAAAAAAGTGGGGCTGCCGTTTTCAATAAAGATTCCACTAGCATGATCCAATGATTTATTTGCTAAAATCCAGCTCCGGTTGACCCGAGGACTGCTGTCTTTGATATGGACCGCTCCCTCATCTTTACCACCAGTTACTCTCACTTGATCTAATAAGCTCAGGAAACCTTCACCATTGTCAAAATTAACTACAGGTCCTTCACCGCTGCCGTTAATGACGGAGTCTCGCCCTTGACCAACTACGGAGATTGCTTTACCGCGGAAGTCTATATCACCAGTATATGTACCAGCAGCAAGATTGATAGTATCTCCATCCGAGGCAAGATCTATCGTGTCCTGAATCGACATGCCGTCACTTAAATCAAAGCTCTCGGCATAAATTGCCAGAGGACTTAACAGAATTACTAGCACAAGACTTAATCTGATCATCATTCTAGTCTAACAGCCCTAAAGGTCTTTACGGAAATGCTGCTCTGTTATTTGATTAGCTCCACCAAGCTCTCTAGTTTCATCCAGCTTCTTGGCGCCAAGTTTCTCATAGAGTTGGTGAGCTTTGGTGAACAAAGTGTCAGACCAAATATCTATATGCTCACAACCTTGCTCACGCGCATAAGCAAAGGCCCAGTCAGAAAGTTTTACGCCCAGACCTTGACGACGTTAATCTGGGTCAACAAAGCCTCGCTTGAGTTCAATCTTGCCAAGTGCAATTTTGACTGCAACAGAGGCAATAACCTTCTCTTGATCCAATAAAATTTTGAAGCAACTTGGTTTGTAGTATTGAGTTTTGATTTCGAGTAAATCAGCGTCGAGTGAATCTAGTTCTATGACTTGATCGTATTCAGCATAAATTTTTCTCAACATCTCAATCAGCTGATCTTGATATTGATCCTGGTAGTCAACAAATTTATAGGGCTCAAAATTATTTGCAGACATGTTTTAAGACATCACCGTGTACTGTGCCGGCTTTGGCATATTCCAGCTCACCATTGATCCACTTCTTGTCGATCATTTTTTCTTTGGAGTCATAGAGTTGGTAAGCATTGATGCGGGCAGTCTTAGCTCTGCAGTCGTAGTCCACTGCAGCATCAATTCGTTTGACCATCATATTGCCTGAGATTTCACCTGGTTTATCACCAGCAAATGGAATTGCTTTGGCTCTACCAAAAACCATCTTGAGCCAAGTCTTACATTTACCGTCCTTGCATTCAATTCGGTTCTTGTCGAGGTATATGACTTGTGGGTTTTCATCTCTAGTCTCAGAAACTCTCAGCCAGTTATTTGGCTGGTACTCAAATGGATTCGAGCAAGAAGCTAGGACGAAGGTAGTCAAAACTATGCCAAATTTTTTAAGCATTAGCTATATTATGGCATTTTTGAAATCTGCTAGAATTGACGGCTGAGTCCTGGTGGTGGAATTGGTAGGGCCGCCATCTTGAGGGACCATGTCCTTGTGGCGGAACTGGTAGACGCGCTATCTTGAGGGGGTAGTGGCCTTTTGGCTGTATGAGTTCAAATCTCATCAAGGACACCACTTTCTATCGAAATCGAAGCCCTTGCCTATCTAGCAGGAGTCTAGTCCGATTATGGTCCCAATCTTTACCTACCTGATGCCGCAGGGCGCTACTCTGAAAGCGCCCTTTCGCTGGTACCCGCACACAGTGAGCCAGCTCTGCTGGCTATAACCGTCCTCGGTGGCGCTGCTATGTCTTTGAGGCTTCGTTTCGGTAGAAAGAGTAGCGCCGTCCGGCATCGAAATACAGATTAGTAAAACTTTTTAACCCCCTCGAATTCGAGGGGATTGGCTATGGAAATTGCCATTTAGTAGGATATCATTTGCAAATGCTATAATATCTTGAATGGTCAAGCCTCTGAGCATTAATTCACTTGCAAAACTGCCAATACCAACTCTTGTTGAAAAACTAAAAGCAGAGTCACAAATTATCAGAGATAATGCAATGCCTTTGCGTCAGAGAGAAACTGGTTATGATGATCAAACCCATACTTGGCAGCCTTGGACTAGTAGACATCCTCAGAATCAAAGTATTGAACTTGTAGCAGGCGTGAATAATGATAGATCTATTCATACCGAGATCAGAAATCTTCGTGTGCCTTTGTGGCAAAGTTCTACTGTTCTGCCGGGTGTCTATGAAGCTCACCGTAAAGAAGTGAGAAGACTTCATAGTACTAGTGATGAATCTAAACCAGCAAATGAAAATAGTCTCTTTTATGTCGAGAGATCAGGAGATACTAAACGGCTTGAGCTCAGATGTGATGAAGGACTTTTGGCTGATATTCAAGAAGATCTAATTTTTGATGAGGCGCCTGCAAATATTCAAGACCTGGTTGATATGGCAGCCAACTTTGTAGATATCGCTTCAGACTACAAGCTTTCAGAATTAGCTCCTCTTAGAATTGAGCTTGGTACTGAAGAGAATATAGGCGGTTCCAGTCAAGGTGAGGCAGATCTTTTCATTGATGATAGCGTTATGACCTTAAGTTATCGTATGCCAAATGGAGATTCTGGTTATGACGAGGGCTCATTAAGTTTAAAAAAACTTAGTAGAGGCAAGTTGGCTATTGAGTTTTTGCCAAGTTATAGAACTACCCGGCGTCCAAGACCTATTAAGGTAATTTATCAAGGAGAGGGTAATTATCAGATACAAACGACTCCTCATCGTTTTAGTGCTAAGAGACTGAGCTTAAGTGGATCTTCAACTCAAGCCCTAGACAATTATATGGCTGCTTAAGCATGATAGACTTGCAATTCCAGTGCTTCTAATCTGCTCAGCTTGGCAAAATGAACTCAAAGCTTTACCAGCTATGCCTAATATGCAGCAAGAAACTTTGGGGATTGGCTACCTTGAAGCTGCTTTGAGCTTGGAGAAAATTCTTGAAGCAAATCCAGAGATAGAAGAAGTGATTTTTCTTGCTACGGCTGGTGCCTATAAACAAGATCTAGAGATTGGAGATTTGGTCTCTGTGAAATCTGTGGCTTTGCTTAATCCCGGTGTGATCGAAAATCAAGCATATGTGCCAAAAGAATATGAAGAGTTTGAAGCCAAGCAGAATTCAAAACTTACAAGGGGATTGACTGAAGTTAAATGTTTGTCGAGTCTTGAAATTACTAAGGATGAAAAATTTTCTCAGACTCTCGTTGATCACTATTCTGCAAAATTAGCATTGGTAGAAAATATGGAGCTCTATGGAGTTGCCAAAGTTTGTGCAAGTAGAGATTTACCATGGTCTGCAATTCTTGGTATCAGCAACTATACCAACACAAATGCTCATAAGGATTGGCAAGCCAATGAAGCTAAGCTAGTAACTAAATTTGTTGGACTTCCTAGCTGGAAGCTTCTTAGATAGACATTAGCTCGCGAGTTTCGTCGACTATAGATTCAATTAATTTGAGATCTAGTGTGACTTTAAGCTCTTCAATTAGTTCTTCGTTTCTTTCACAAAAACTTTCTAGCTGTTCTTTTTCCTCAATAGGACCAAATATTAATAGTTCGTGAGCAAGATCAATAATTCTATTGTAAGGCGTGACCTTAGAGTTTTCTTGATCTTCTTGATTGGCTACTATGCAAAGGACATTGGATGGTAGTCCCCATTGCTCTAGTACTAATATCGAGAGTTCAAGATGGTGGTAGCCAAAGAGTTCTGTTTCCTGCTTCAATCTATCGTAAAAATTCTGTTTCAAATTTATTTTTGTAAATTTCTCTTCATCAAAGTGAGCCAAAGCAAAGAGTCCATACTGTTGTAACATTACAGCCATAAAGATTTCCTCTGCAGTCTCTTGATGGTTTCCTAACTTGAGTGCTATTCTTTTAGACGCATGTGCTACAAAAATTCCATCAAACCATAATTGTTTGTTCTGACAAACATTATGCAGGGCAGTAAGTACCGCGATATTTTTAAGAATGTTAAAACCAAGTACGTCTACAATTTCAGTTAGGGATTCCATGCGACGACAATTGCCCATGGCAGCAGAGTTGGCATATTTGAAGGCATTAGCAAACAAGACTTGATCTAGAGCCAATAGGTGCATAATTTCAAGACGCGTAGTCTGTGGATCGTCAATGATATTAATTAACTTAGTCACGGCCGGAGAACTTGCTGGCAAGCTATCCAACTTCTTGGTAATATCTTTTGTTAAAGTCGACATCCTTCTCCCTTATTTAGCCTAGATCCTGTGTATTATATTGGCGAAATTGGTTAAGGACTGGTTAACAATGGCTTATTTCTGGATCATTTAGACCGGATAAGAGTCACTATAATAAGGAAGATGTTTAAACGAGCCCTATTTTTGACTTTGATCTTGATTATGCCAGTTTCATGGGCCGCTAACCCTAATGCTGATCAATTGATCGGCACTTGGCATATATATGATTCTAGTGACACTTTGATTGATAGTATCGATATAAGTGTGGTGATTTCCAAGAAAAAAACTTCACGTTTTAGCTATACCCAAGCTTCGCACCAAGATCTCAAAGAAAATTCTTTGCAAGGGTTTTTGTTTGATGACTATATAGTTTTTGATTTGATCAGTATGGGTTTTGCTCAGACTTATATAGCTGAGATTGATTTTGACAACGATTCTGGACCTGGAGTTGAGATCAAAGCTCAATTAGCCAACTGCACTGTAGTTGGAGAGGACACTAGTTTAGTGAAGAAGAAATTCAACTCGCGGCTTGCAGTTGATTCTGCTCAGTGTGATGCTTCTACTTTGTTTGACTCAGCGGTTGCTGATATTAAGTTTGTCAAAGAAGGTGCTGATATAAATTCTGTGCCGACTGACAACAGTCCTTCTGAGACTATCACCAATAAAGAATCTAAATTCCAGAACAAAGTTGAAGGGGTTTGGAGGATAGCTGGCAACTCGCCAAGCCTGCGCCGCCGTATTGTCATCAAAGACCTTGCTGTTCATCATCTTGGTTATAGTTTTACTTATCGTTTACTTAATAATAAAACTGCGCTTGCCAATATTAGTGGCTCGGATTTTGAAACTGCTGATCGTCAAGGTTTTGTTGTTAACAACTATATGATGATTAATACAGCTCGTTTCGATAAACCAGATGAGTTATTGCTTTTGAAATTAAATTCAAATACTTTGAAGTCTGGCTCTGGTAAAGAACTACGTACTACTAGTGCTGATTGTTTCCCACTCAAAAACCCGGATCCGAATATCAAAATCTGCACACCTAATGATTCCAGTGCCAAAACTGCCAATGCCACTACTAGGCTGGGTGGCAGGAAAGCCAGTAAGGTTGAAACAAATCTAAGTATAGACTTCTAATGTCATCCTGAGCCCGAAGGGCGTCAGGATCCCATAATCAGATTTGCAGCAATGAGGTCCTGACGTCGTGCCTTTGGCACTCCTCAGGATGACAAAAAATTTGCTAGAATACGAGGGTTAAATGGCACGCAAGGCTACTACTATTGTTTTGAAATTTGGCGGCAGTTCTGTTGCTAACTCTGAGTGTATTGAGCGAATTTCTAAAATTGCAATTCGAGAATCCAAAGAACATAATGTCATTGTTGTTACATCTGCAATGGGCAAGACGACCAATCAATTAATTGATTTAGCCAATCAAGTTTGTCCTGGTTGTGATGGACGTGAACTTGATATGTTGCTTGCCACTGGTGAGCTAGTGTCAATTTCACTTGCGGCAATGGCAATCCAAAAATTAGGTCATCCTGCAGTCTCATTGACTGGTTGGCAAGCTGGCTTTGTGACTGAATCTTCTCACAACAAGGCTCGCATTGCTGAGATTAAGTGTGATCGAATCAATAAACATCTTGAGCTTGGTGAGATAGTCGTTGTGGCTGGCTTTCAAGGTATTACTGAAGATGGTGAGGTAACTACTTTGGGTAGGGGTGGGTCAGATACTTCAGCAGTTGCTTTGGCTTCTGCATTCAAGGCTGACCGTTGTGATATCTACACTGATGTTAAGGGGGTTTATACTACTGATCCACGTGTGGTCAAGGAAGCGACTAAGCTTGATCATATAAGTTTTGAGGAGATGATTGAACTAGCTAGTCTTGGTGCCAAGGTTTTGCACCCGCGTTCTGTTGAGCTTGCCAAGAAATACAATATTGATCTTCGTGTGCGCAGTAGCTTTAAACCAGAGAACAAGGGGACAGAAGTAATTAGTTTACAAAGGATGAAAGATATGGAACTAACCAAAGCAGTTACAGGGGTGGCGCTTGATACCAAGCAAGCCAAGATTGCAATTATTAGTGTTGCTGATAGACCGGGTATTGCCAGTAAGGTTTTTGGCGAACTCGGTAAGAATAAAATTAATGTCGATATGATTATTCAATCAGTGCCGCGTGATGGCATTAATGATATTGCTTTTACAGTGCCGCGTGAGGATATGGAGACAGCAAAAGCTGTCTGTGAAGAAATACTCAAGGATATAGAAGGTAGCAAGGTTGAAGCCGATGATGGCATTGCCAAGGTTTCAATTGTTGGAGCTGGTATGTTGAATCGTCCTGGAGTCGCTTCTACTTTGTTTGAGACTTTATCTCAAGCTGGTATTAATATTCAAATGATTTCCACTTCTGAGATTAAGATCAGTTGTTTGATTGATGAAGCTGACGCGACCAAGGCTGTTCAGGTAATTCACGACGCCTTTGAACTAGAGAAATCCTCTGAGCCGATTATAGTTTAACTGTCATCCTGAGGAACGCCGCAGGCGTGACGTCAGGACCTCACTAACTTTACCTAGCTACAATGAGATCCTACGTCGCGCAAGCGCTCCTCAGGATGACAATGGTTGTGTCCCTCAAGATCACGGTTTTGCTATAATCTTCATTATGTCCGAGACAGCAGAGAAACTAAGCCTAGATATCAAAGAAATCCAAGCCTTATTGCCGCATAGATATCCATTTGTGATGATAGATAGGGTTGATGAGTTGATTCCTGGTCAATCAGCGACTGGTTACAAAAATGTCTCTATCAATGAGCCTCATTTTCAAGGACATTTCCCTGAGATTCCTATTATGCCTGGGGTCTTACAGCTAGAAGCTGCTGCTCAGCTATCTTGTATGGTCATGCTTAGTTTGCCTGAGTATAAAGAAGGATTCCTTGGAGTCTTTACTGGCTTGGATTCAGTTAAATTCCGCCGTATGGTGGTGCCTGGTGATAAATTAACTATCCAGGTTGATCTACAGAAGTTTAGATTTCCGTTTGGTAAGTTTAATTTCCGTGCTGAAGTGGAAGGCGAGCTTGCAGTTGAAGGTCTGCTTGGTTTTGCAATGCAAAAGAAAGAAGACTTATTAAGCTAGGCAGATTATTTTGAATTTACCTATTCGCCAAGATAAAGTAGCATATTGTGAGATATGAGCACAAAGGCTATTGATCTAGATTTATTAAATAGTTTCCATCCGAGGGCGCATTTTGCACCAAGATCAGCTTTGGCACAGGCCACTAAATTCTTTATTTTGGCTTCTGTATGGATTGCTATTGTATTTGGTGCTGCAGCTGGTGGGGCGGTGACTTTTGCTTGGCTGCTGCCAACTCTTTTGGAAGGCACATTGCCAGCTCTCTTGGCTTTGGATGCTGAGCTCTGTAAAAACTTGGCAGAGCTTTCTAGATATATCGCACCGACAGTTACTATTGCAACAGTAATTCCAGTCAATGCTATGTTCATGGTGCTCTGTGAACGCAAGTTCTTGGCACTACTTACTATGCGTATTGGTCCAGACAAAGTCGGTCCTAATGGATTTCTGCAAACTTTTGCTGATGCATTGAAATTATTATTCAAGGAGGATATCACTCCAGCAGGTGCCGATAAACTATTGTTTACTCTTGCGCCAGCCTTATTCTTCGCTCCAGCGATGGTGGTCTTCTTGCCGCTATTGTCGATTGCTTCTAATAATATTGGTTCAGATTCATTTGCTCATACTGATATTGATATTGGTTTAGTCTTTATACTTGGCTTCGTTTCACTTGGCACTATGTCACTAGTGATGGGTGGTTGGGCTTCAAACAATAAATACTCACTCATTGGTGGTTTGCGTGCTGCAGCTCAGGCAATTAGTTATGAAATCCCAATGGTACTTGCCATGATTGCAATGGTTTTGATTTCAGGTTCTATGAATTTAGTAGAAATTTCTAACAAACAGGCTGGTGGCTTAATTAACTGGAATGTTTTTGGCAATGGACATTTACCCAAGGCTCTTAATATGTTTGGGCACAGTCACGGTGGTTTTGTCGAAGGGCTTATACCTTTCTTGTTCACCTTGATTTGTGTTGCTTTATTCATTATTTTTATTGTTGCTTCAACAGCAGAAGTAAATCGTATTCCGTTTGA
>JAPPOW010000025.1 GCA_028817775.1 Candidatus Melainabacteria bacterium
AACAATGTATAGCAGAATTTGTATGTAAAGAATTTTGAGCAAGGGATTTTGAAGCTGAGGTTCAAACAGAAGCAAATACTTTGTTAGGTGAAGCTTTGTTTGCGTTTGAGAACTTTAGTAGTTTACAGAACGCAGAGACAATAGTTGCAGAGATTCAAGATTTCACTAATTCAGAAAAATATTTCACTCAAACTTACTCTGAAAAACTTCGCATCAAAACAGAGCTAGAGCAAAATTTAATTGACAATTTTAATCTCAAAGCAGATGAAGCAAAAAGCTTAGCTGAATTACATTTAATTTGGCAACCACTAACCAAAGCAATCAATCAATTCACCAGAGCCAGCAAATTTGACGAGAAAGATGCGCTCGAACAAGAACAAATGTTAAAAGAGTTTCTGAAACAACTAAGCTCTGAATATCCTATTAGTACTTCTAGGATGAAGAAATTCTTTGACGCTAGTGTTGAAAGAAAGAAACTTCCTAATCCACTCAAAGCTATTTACGACCTAGAGTTTGGCGGCAAATATGGAGTATGGAAACAGCATGCAGGCACGAGGTTATCGCAACTTGGACTGAACTTAGCTGGCGACGGTCTAATTATCACTGCGCCATTCATGATGGCACAACAAGAAGAATTAAGCACTGGATTAGCAGCCTTTTTGCTTTTAATGACAGCAGGACGCTATGCCAAAAGTGGGGCTAACATGTGCTTCTTTAAAATGGCTGACAGAATAGAAAAACAAATCAATCGTGAACTTAGCTTGGTACATCACTATGGAGATTTTACAGATGTCTCAAGAGAGACTGCCGCTAAAAGAATAGAGGCAGGAAACATTGGAATCGATGCCACAATGAATACCTTAAAGAATATAAGTGATATGCCATCCTTATTGATCCAACCAATTGGAGCAATTGCTCTGCTCTCTCAAGTGAACCCTTACCTTTGTTTAGCCAGCTTGGGAGGAATGTTAGGCACTGCAGGCATCATGGGAGCGCTAGGAGCCATGACTAGCTCCAAACAGAAGCAACATTTAATTGCAAATGAAGAAGCTGCCGACCGGCTGGATCAAACTAGTAGAGCAATGCAAGAAATACGTCTCAACCCAAGCATTGCAAAGATGGAAGATGAATTAGTTGCAACTCAAAACAAAGGCACCAGTGCCCAGACTGGTATAAACTACCTCAATGGTATATTTGGCATGGGACTAACCACAACAGGCATTGGCACTGACTTAGTAGTAGTGGGATTAGCTAAATATTTGGGAGTACCTGCAACTCAGTTATTTTCAGTATTAATGTACACCGGCCAAATTGAGGGTACTATCAGACTTGGCTTACAGCGTGTAGTAAGCTCTCTAGCTGAAGATGCCTTTGCTGTTAATCGCTTGGCTCAACTAACAGAAGGTGTGGAAGACTTGGTCTTACCTGGTAGCAAAACAGATAGTCAACGAGTCGGTGTCAATGAACTAAAGAATCACAAGATCAGCATTCGTGGTCTTAATTTCAAATCAATACTCAAAGACGTTAATTTAGATATAGAAGAAGGTGAGTTTGTCACTATCACAGGACCATCAGGCATTGGCAAATCAACTCTACTCAAGAACATCCTTGGGATACTCCAACCAGATGAAGGCTCTGTTGCTATTGGTGGCGTTGAAACTCTTGAGATCAACAAATTTGATCCTGAGAAATCATTATTCAACCTAGTCGCTTATGCTGACCAAAGGCCTCAAGTCATGCAGGGACTTAGTCTTAGAGACAATATCCTAATGAAACGTGAGGGTATCAGTGATGAGAAAATCATTTCAGTAATGCAAGAGCTCGGTCTCTACCGGGAAGGAGTTGAACCGGGTGTGGACACGCAAGACCCTACCTTGGTCAATTTTGCTCTTGATGATACAGTCAGTCATGATCTATCTGGCGGACAAAAAGTAAGGTTGGGCTTAGTGAGAGCATTGGCTGGAGACGCCAAAATCCTAGTGCTTGATGAACCAAGTGCAAGCCTGGACAGTTCTTCAGCTAGAGAAGTAAGAAAATTATTACGCAAGATCAAAAAAAATCACCCTGATGTAACTATTGTTTGTGTCACTCATGACCAGGACTTAATTGAAGAAAGTAAACGTATTGGTAAATCTATCAGCTTAGCTCAAGAGGTTAATAATTATGACAGCCCAGCTAAAGTAGCTGAACTAATCAGAGAGGTGCAACCTGACCAGCCTGAAAGTTTAGAAGAATTTTTTATGGAAACAATGCCTGATAAAACTGGTGTAGACTTCTACGATCTTAGAAGAATACTTGGACCAGAGACAAGAGAGATAGAGAACTTTGGGGCCTTATTATGGGGACAAAGTCCTTAAGTTTAGCTTTAGGTTTATAATATCCCCATGAAAGATTTAACTGTCTTAATCTATGATCCAAAACATCAAAGTCCTCTTGAACGTTTAATTGAGGAGCAAGAATCAAATACTAATTCATTTGCAGCAAGAACTATAGCTAGATCAAAACGACTTCAAAGACAAGCAAGACGTCTCTCTCGCTTACCCAGACAACCTAAAGCCACAGTATCCAAAAGTGAAACTCTTTCAAGAGCAATTAAACATCAATTTCATAAGGCAGTCTCAGTACAAACTTGCAAAAGCCCTGATGAATTAAAAAGCAAAGCAAGAGCAGCTCAAAGTCCTAAGTTAGCTATTGTTGATACCAAGCCAGAATCTATGAGAGCTGATGCCCGCTCCAGTGTCAGAAATACCCTAAGGGAAATTCAGGATCGTAACCCAGGGAAAGAACTTTACTTAAGCTTGCACCAACCTAGTAGCTATAGAACAGTAGCTGACATACAGCCAGAGCAACCAAGTATTGATCAACCATGGATCACTTCAGGTCTAAGAATCAATGGTACTAGTGCCAGTGATGGTATTGTTGAGTTTGTTGCTAAAGTTTTAAGTCTTTAAAAAACTAATTGATACACTACCTGGGGTCCCCGACCTGACTTTTGCAAGAACCCATTTTCAACCAAAGTTTTGATTGCATTTTGGATACTACGCTTAAGCAAGTCTGTAGCTTCAGAGATATCGCTGACCCTAAGTTTAGTCTCTGGACGTGAGCGAAAGGTCTCTAAGACTTTGCTCTCTATTTCTGTCAAACTTTGTAGCTTATGGTATTTCTCTAGGTAAATATTGACATCATCCAAAGAACGTTCAAAAGCCCTCAAGAAGAAGTTTACAATTGGTTCTAAGTTATAGTCACATGGATCTTGTTTAAACTTACCATCTGAACACTGCCTCAGAGCCAAATAGTAAGCTGCTCTATCAGCTTCAATATGACGATCAATAGCAACAAACTTAGCGACCTCACTTATATACTTATCCTCTGACTGAAGCAAAGATAGCAGAAACAAAGCCCGACTAATCCTACCATTACCATCTTGGAAGGGATGTATCGCTAGAAACCTAAAAGTAAGTTCAGAAGCAAACAAAAGTGGCCATGGGTTTTCCTGACGTTCCAAGTTATACCAATCAAATAAATCTTTCATTGCAGCATCTGTGATTGGTCCAGGTGAAGCCGGATCAAGCACGATATCACTCTCACCAGTTTCATGATTGAGCATCACTACTCGATTAGTATTAGGTTTATATCTACCACAATAATGTTCTGCTTTGGGATAGTGTCTCAAAAGAAATGAATGCATTCCTCTCAAGTCAACCTCACGTAAAGGTTTTAAATTACTGTACTCAGAATAAACAAATTCAAGCATCTCCCTACAACCAACAACCTCTTCGATAGATCTTTCTTTATCCTTAGAGAGCTTGTTAAAAATTACATCCCTATATTTCTTAAATGCTGTTGGGCGAGCATCCTCACTCAAGACAGTATCTACCCAATCAATTTCTTGATCCGTTAGCACTGCATTTTCAATCCGAGTTGAAGAACCAATATTGCTAATGAAAGCTTGTTTTGCAATAAATTCTCGTTCCGCTTCACCCAAAGCTATGAGCACGTCGTATAATGAGCCCAGCTTAGCTTGAATAGTTTTAAGCTGTTCTATCATCAAGTTATCTGGTTTAAAGCTTAAAGCCATGATTTTATTATACCCTAATACGAAGTACTGCGAAAGAATTTTAGCATTTTACTTCGTATTAAGGTGTTAAACGACATATTTCAAGGCATATTTTGTCATATAATGTCGCTTAAGGCTCAAAAACTAGCAAAATCGAGGGTCTTGAAGCAAAATCTGGAATCCTGGAGACCCTTTGGAAAACGAGAACCCAGTTCTACCCAGTGACCTAATTTGCTCTGTGGTCGTCAATATAGAGTAAAATTGCGATGCAATTTATACTCTATGCTCCGGGGGCTTCATTTCGAAGATTAAATTTCAAGTTCTATGCTCCCCTCGTGAGGCATTTGAAGCACGGAGGGCGTGTCCGTAGTGGGCTCTAGCCCATAAGAACTCAAATAACAAAGCAATTGGAGATCACAGAGCAAATTATAACTTGGTTCGAGCGATTTCTTTGACAGTCCAACATTCAACAATGTCGCCTTCTTGAAGATCATCGTACTTCTCGAAGCTCATACCACACTCAAAGTTCTCTTTGACTTCTTTGACTTCATCTTTGAATCTACGCAAGTAATCCAACTTACCTTCATAGATCTTAGCGCCCTCACGATAAACTCGAGCAATCTCCCCGCGCTTGACCACACCAGAAGTGCACATGCAACCAGCAATATTTCTACCATCGATAGTAAAGATCTTACGAATCTCAACCTTACCAAGAATCTCTTCTTTGTACTCAGGCTCGTGCATACCGAGCACCGCACGTTCAAGATCTTCAGTTAGTTTGTAAATAACCTCATAAGACTTAACCATGACATTAGCCTTCTCAGCTTGTTTAGCTGTAGACGCGCTATCTACACCAACATGGAAACCAACAATCACAGCACCAGTCTGCTCCGCGAGCATCACATCATTAGATGTAATAGAACCTGATTCAATTGCAATTGGCTTCACCAAAACTTCTTCAGACGATAACTTATTAATCTCATGTGAGATTGCTTCAGCAGAACCCTGCACATCAGCTTTAATAATGATACGCAATTCTTTATTCTGACCTTCTTTAATTTCAGAAGCAAAGCTATAAATACCGCGGAAACGTTTAGCATCAAGTTCTTCTTGAGCTTGTTCTTCAGCCACATTGCGAGCTTCTTTGATATTCTTATAAGCATTACAAGAATCACCTGCTTTTGGTACACCAGAAAGACCAAGTACAGTAACCGAAGTACTTGGAGCTGCAGAGTCAACCACCGCACCAGTCTCATCAATCATTGATTTTACTCTACCCCATACTGATCCAGCAGCAATATAGTCTCCTCGCTTGAGGGTACCATTTTGAACCAAAATAGTTGCCTGAGGACCACGAGTACGAGAAAGTTCTGCTTCAATCACAGTACCAACCGCAAGACGGTTAGGGTTAGATTGAATCTTATCAGCCAATTCAGCATCAGCAACTAGCATGACTTTCATCAATAGATCATCAATACCTTCATTATTGAGGGCACTAACACGAGCACATTCAACCTTACCCCCATACTCTTCAGTAATAATTTCATACTCAGCCAATTGACCAAGTACCTTGTCAGGGTTTGCTCCAGGTTTGTCGCATTTATTGATTGCAACTAGATATGGAATCTTACTGTCTTTAATATGATTGATACACTCGATTGTTTGTGGCATCACCCCATCATCAGCAGCAACAATCAAAACAATAATGTCTGTAACTGTCGCCCCGCGCTTACGCATCGCCGTGAAAGCTTCGTGACCAGGGGTATCCAGGATGGTAATCTTGCGGGTATTACCATCAAAATCTTCAGCCTCAATTCTATAAGTACTAATATGCTGTGTAATTCCACCAGATTCTTGATCAACAACTTTAGCCTTGGCTTTACGGATAGTATCAACCAAAGTAGTTTTACCGTGATCAACGTGCCCCATAATGGTTACAACTGGTGGACGCTGCTCAAGGTTACCCTCAGACTCGTCTTCCTTAAGTGTTGACTTGAGCTCTACGTGTCCCTCATCATCTTCTTCGGTATGAACAACATAATTAAGAGTGTCTAGATACTCGATAATCAAATCTTTCTCGAGCATATCATTTACAGTCTTGATGATGCTCTTCATAAAGAAGTAGGTAATGATATCAGTCTCAGGCACACCAATTTTCTGAGACAACTCACGCACCGTCATCGGCTTAGTGATAATGATTTCCTTAGGTCCTTCATCTACCGGTGCTTGCTTGACTGGCTTAGGACTACGTGGCTTGTCTGAAGCTTGACCACGCTTCTTCTTGCGCCCCATACCTTGAGACTTAACAGTTGGTCTTGCTACCCTATAAGGTTGAGTAGGACCATCTTGCTGACTTGGTTTACTTGGAGCCCCAGTTGGTCGAAGTGGAATAGAGCTTACTTTACCAATATTTTTGATTGGAGCAGCAGGCTTAGCAACTTTCTTTGGTTGCATCATTGATTGAAGATTTTCTTGGATGAAACTATTGTCCGGTTCTTCTTCCGCTTCCTCCTCAGGCTCAGGTTCTGGGCTTGGTGCAGGCTGCTCAGCAGCTTCTGGTTCAGGCTCCTCAACCTTAGCAATACGGCGAACGATTCTTAATTTAGGCTTAGCTTCTTCTTTCTTTTCTTCCTCAGCCGGAGCAGCTCTTCGAACAACTCGCTGAGACTTAGGGGCAGAAGTTTTGCCGCCACTAACGGACTCAATTAATTCATCAATGTTGATTTTATCTATGATTGATCTAGAAGCTCCAATATCAATAGAACTTGAAGCAGTCTTAGGACTCTGACCAAACTCAGGAGCTAGGTCAATTATTCTTCTTGTTAATTCAGCTTGTACTTTCTTTTGGGTTTTATCGTCAAGACCAGCAGGAACGGTCTCTCTTGCTAAGTCGTAAATTCTAATTTTGCCTGCTGTTGTCATATTCTTGTCTTGTTGATTCTCCTTGGAGTAAATTTTTGAAGTCGAGTCGATTACGGTAGCGTTTGTGTTTTGCTAGTTTATCGATACATGGCTTTGTTTCACAAACGTAGAATGATCTTCCAAAATCTTTGCTTCTTGGTTTCACTTTGTACTCGCCGGTTTTGTGATCAATCAAAATTCGTAGAAAATTGCTACGGTTCTGCTTAAGCCCACAGGCGACACATTTGCGAACTAATTGTTTTGCTGCCTCCATTTTATTCAGCACTAGCTTCTGCTACTGCTTCTTCTTTTGTTTCTAAATCGACCGATTCTTCTTCAAAATCTTCTTCTTCAAGGTTTTCATCAGCATCAGATTCTTCGTCAGAAACTGCCGAACCTGCTAATTCCTTGATATCAATTTTCCAGCCAGTAAGCTTCGCTGCAAGTCTTACATTCTGACCACCTCTTCCGATAGCCAAAGAAAGTTGATCAGCAGCCACTGTAACTTCAGCGCGCTTACCTTCTTCGTCATCAAAGAGAGCCACAGTAAGGATCTCAGCTGGACTAAGTGCATTGGAAATATAGTCAACTGGAT
Organism: Candidatus Melainabacteria bacterium; assembly: GCA_028817775.1. GTDB lineage: Bacteria > Cyanobacteriota > Vampirovibrionia > LMEP-6097 > LMEP-6097 > JABHOV01. The sequence goes on from JAPPOW010000025.1 coordinate 7,554, forward strand.
CATCTGAGAAACGAACTATATCAATCTTCTCATTACGTAATTCAGAAAGTACGTTCTGAATACGTGAACCACGAGCACCAATACAAGCGCCCACAGGATCGATATCATCACTTGTAGACATCACTGCAATTTTGGTTCTTTGACCAGCCTCACGAGCAATTGATCTAATCTCAACGGTGTGGTCTTCAATCTCAGGAACTTCAATCTCAAACAATTCTTTGACCAAGTCTTCATGAGTATGAGAAGCGATGATCATCGGTACACGTCTATCCTCGCGATACTCAAGGATGAATACACGGATACGGTTACCAACCTTGTAGTTCTCTCTCGGAAGCTGGAATTTCATAGGGATATGAACGTCAAAGTTACCAAGATCTACAACCACATTAGGTTGCCCTCTAATTGTGTACTCAATACGTTTGATAGTACCAGCGATAGTGCTGTGTTTCTTAGATTCAAATTCATCTTTGAGGTTAAGTTTCTCAGCCTCACGAATTCTTTGAGTCATAATCTGCTTTGCTGTTGAAGCTGCAATACGTCCAAATTCTGCAAAATCATCTGGAGTTACATCAAGCTCAAGAATCTCACCTTCAACAACGTCAGGGATATACTCAAGTGCTTCAGCCAATGCAATCTCACGCACTTCATCAGTTACGTTTTGCACTACTGTCTTCGGAACAAAGATTCCGAGTTCGCCGGCTTCCTCATCATGTTGCACATTGATTGAGTCTGTCGGCAATAATTTCATCTTCTTGCGGTAAGCTCCTGCTATCGCATCACATACGGCACGAATAAAAGTATCTCTAGGGATATTTTTTAGTTTTTCGATTTCTTCAGCTGCTTCAACCAGCTTAGTTCCAACTTTGTACATTATGGTCCTCTCAGTCCCTTTTAGCAAAAAAGCAGGCATTGGCCCGCTCCTTCAAGGAAATTTGGTTACCTGATAATTATACCCCACCGGTTAGTATATACACCTTGGACATTTATAAAATCTACATACTTGGGCTAACCAGTAATACGCAGAAATGTCCAATGTCCATATACGACCCTAATCTC
>JAPPOW010000024.1 GCA_028817775.1 Candidatus Melainabacteria bacterium
GGCAAACTGCCTCTATTAAATAAACTCGTGCCCAAACAAAATAGCAGCCCAAGTACAAGAGAAGATTTATCGGGTTTTCATAAAGAATCAGTAGATACTTCTTGGCAAAATCCAAACTCACAAGTTCATTATGAGAGAGCAGCAGACGATTGGTCAGAAAAAACTTCTCCTGGACCCGTTGCAGCAAGAGTTGAATTACGTGAACCTATTCAGCCATTCCAAACCAAAGTTAGATCTAGAGTTGAAGAGCAAATCAAAACAAGTCCAAACAAGTTAAGTCTGGACAAACATGAATTAGATACCGCTATTGCACAGGTTGAAAGATTTCAAAGAAACAACCCCAATTCAAAGATCGGTTTCAAAACAGACCATATACAACCACCAGCAGCTGATCTAGTAACAGACTTGGTAACACAACTCAGAGATTCTATTAAATCAATTCAATACAGTCAGGATGATTTAGAAGCAAGAGAGAGTTTTGTTGAAGCATTTAATCAATTTTTCAGTAAAGTAATTGAACTTAGTCTAGAAGTCTCTAACAAAGTTCTCAAACAAACCCTTGAGCTTGATGACTCTATCACTGATTTCAATATTGCAGAGGCAATGACAGAAAACCGTGAGATCAGTAAAGCAATCTGTGCGCGAGCTCTTGAACTGCTCAATGAAGATGGTCCTAAAGCTCTAACTGCAGAACTACCAGGGGCTGTGATCCCAACCAAAACTGGCGATATTGACTTTATAGACTATCTAAAATTAGAATTGGCTGATGAAATCAAAACCTTATCTCTAGGAGCTCAGTTTGGAATTCAGTCCAAAGAACTGGTTGAATGTTTCAAAGAGCAAACTCAAGAGATTAATATGGAAAGCGACAAAACTTGTCACCAAAGTTGCCAAACTTTGTTAGAAGTCCAAAAAGCGATTCAAGGTTCAGTTTTACAGACAAGAGGACAAGTAGAATTACAAAATCCTGAGATTGGAGAATTGGATAGCAAGCTTACGAGCCGTGGCTTAGATTTATTACTAGATTCAATTTTTGCAGAGTACCAATTAAGACACGACGATATTCGTGATGAACATCAAGAAGATGAATTTACTGGACTACATGCTACCAAACTGGAACTCGCTCAATTACTCACAGGACTATCCAAAATACAACGCAATGTTCAAGAAGAAGTTCAAATCAACAAAGCCAAACCAATTTGGGGCTCAACCAGTTTAGAAGGCGGCTCTATCAACACTCTAGCCAAATATGAAGAACTGCATAGAACTGATGAAATGCTTGGGATCACAAATGAAGAAACAATACTTGGCAGAACTTTCCCTGGTCGCCAAATTGTCAAAACTTTAGAGTTTGATGATGCAGATGCAAACAATATGCGTGAAAATTTTGAAAGACTGATTTTTGAAGTTTCTCTAGTAGCACTCATTGATGCTATCAGTACTTATCGAGGTGTCAAACCAGCCAATGAGCTTTATATGCTGCATCCAAATTTTGAGACTATCCCATGGCTCAAAGATTTTTACCAAAACAAAATAGATGAATACAATAGTATGTTTGAATCTACTCAGGTTACAACAATGGAAATGAGAAGTCTAGCTAAGGAATTGGCAAAACTTGGTACCGAGCTCTACAGCATCTCAAGCTCAAGTCACCCATTATTTGAGCTCGCTGACCTATGTTCTGAACGAAGATACGACATAACCAATGCTGCAAACCTAATGCTCAAACGGGTTGCAAAGATGACTGATATTGGAAAATTAGCACTACACCTGGAACTGGCAAGTAGTTTATTTGCAAACCTTGAGCCAGGCCAAGATCATAGACTTGATGCTGATGAAGTTAAACGTATCAAGGACCTTATTGAATTCTTAGAAGAAGAAACTAAACTAATAGATGAGAATGGGGAGCAGGTAATTGCACCTCTTGAAGACAGTCAAGGACGCAATGAAATTGGAATGGCTAAATTCAAGGAAATACAAGAATTAATTGGCAGTCGCGGTTACCTCATGCTCAATACTCCTCTCATTATTAAGTTCCTTACCAATAGTCTAGAAAGTGATAGTCTCAAACCACAAATTGGTGACGGGCAAAGTATTGAAAATCGAAATAGTATTCTTGCAAGTGTCCTCTTCTATACACTGGTCAAATTCTTACCAGAGAATAGTGACGATATAGATTCACTTAGAGCAAGAGCTCAAGTCTACAAAACATTGCTGTTTATTAACTCCAAAGGTAAAAGATACGTACCAATTCTATTTGACAAAATGAAAAAACAAGCACTCGGCTTGCAGGAAGATTTACAGACTCCTCATCGTGATGATAGAGAGGGTGTGTTTATGAGTTTAAGCAAAGATCTTGAAAATAAATTGCTCAACTATCCCGAACAAGCAGGATCCATCTCACTAAGATCAATGCTTGATCTATACGTGGATCTAGATAGCTTCAGCCAAGAACACCAAGAGGCCGTCCAGGAAGCTGAGGCGATACTTGCCCAAACCAAAGGTTTTAAAGGACCACTTCTCAAAGGTATCAAATCAATAATTGCTGCGGTATTAGAAACAGACACGGCAACAGTGGTGGAGTTTGTCAAAGACCAAAACAATCAAGAACTCAGTGACTTTACATACAGACTATTGATCAATAAGGCTGGTAATAAAGCAAGAGAACTGATTAAGGACAATGTGCGCAAGGACAAGGATGGGGATGAAAACTTAGTTGTTTTTGATCAAAGTGAAACTAGCCTCAAAGCATTAGTAGATATTTTGATTTATTGCAAACAAGCAGCTTTCCTTAGAGATAAATATCAACTCAAAGCTGTTCATATGAGAGCAAACACTAATGACGATCAATTCAACAAAGATATTGCTTCACTTGAAAGATTAATGAATTATCCAACAATCTTAACCACTGACCCAAGCAAGAAAAATATTGAAGAATTCCCTGGTCAAGCTAGAATCAAAACTCTGTTAACAGAATTACTGTCAGAAAAAGAATTTGGTTTTAGACCAAGAATTGGCAATCATTTTGATTGGCAAGATCTTAATAATCTGGAAGACAAAATTGAGGAAGCTAAAGAAACAGAGTATGTATTTACGACCTTTGATCCTAAAAGCGGCACTAGGCAAGACTTAGGTAGAAGATCTAAGGCTAATGTTAAAAATCTATCTACAACTGCTTGATTTTCTGAAACAAATGATATTGTTAAAAACCATGGCTAGGTAGATCTTTGGTAATGTCATTGGTCTATTGGTCACTGTCATTTGGCTGGGTAGCTCAGTTGGTAAGAGCGGTGGATTCATAACCCACAGGCCGGCAGTTCAAGTCTGCCCCCAGCTACCATTCTACCGCCCCGGAGTCCCCAATACATCGCAGCGCCACCGAGGACGGTTATAGCTGGCGGAGCCAGCTCACTGTGTGCAGGTACCAGGAAAGCGGCGCTTTCAGAGTAGCGCCGCCCGGGATCGAAACTCAGAATCAAACACTCTAACGACTGAATTGCTTCGTCGTTCCTCCTCGCAATGACAGCTAATGGGTATTAAAGAGAAAACTACTATAGAATTAAATATGAATGCAAGTCGAAGCAAAATCATCAGTCAAAGCAAGTTTCATAGAAATTATTGGCTCAGCTTTAATATATTTGATTGATTCATACAAGTATATTTTCACTGGTCGTATTCAGACGGTGATGTTAGTTTCACGCATGGTTTTCATCGGTTACGAATCTTTGATTATGGTGGTTGCACTTTGTGCACTGGCAAGTATGATCCTCACTTACAATACTGCAATTGAACTTACCAGTCAGGGTGGTAGAGAATTGGTTGGTGGTTTAATTGCGGTTGCTGACCTACGTGAGATAGTTCCGATATTTGTCGCCTTTGCGCTTGCAGCAAGATGCGGCACTGCCCTCACCGCTGAAATCTCCACCATGAAAGTAACAGAACAGATTGATGTACTTAGAGTTCTTAAAGTTGATCCAGTTTATTTTTTACTAGCACCAACTATTCTTGCAGTAATGCTGCTAGCACCATTACTACTTGCAATCGCTATCATTGTCAGCATGTTTTCAGGAATGCTAGTTGCTAAGCTGGTTATCAACCTTGAATTTGGAGAATTTCTTAGTTCTGCTTGGAAATTTATTGGACTGAAAGAATATTTCTACCCACTAATCAAAACTGAGATTTTTTGTGTTTATTCGCTATTAATCAACATCACAATGGGGCTCAATTGCCGTGGTGGAGCCAAAGAAGTAGGGCAAGCCACTACTAAAGCTACAGCACTTGTTATAGTGGGGATCATAGTTTTAGACGGATTACTCACGCCAATCCTGTTTGTTGATTAAAGAAGCAGGATAGAAGCGTGATAGAGGCTAAATAAAGGCTCTACAAGAAGAAGCCTCTATCTTGCCTTTATCACGCTCAAAAACAAGTATCTAGGTCATTTAGACTAGGGACTTACCTGCTAAATAGTTTTTCTAGCCATTTTTTAATCCAAAGCTAGGGCTTAAGCCTGATTTTAGCTAGTAATTTCAGTCATCGGAGTGACTTAGAAGCGCCCATGCTTATTGGAATAACTCTAAAGGAGATTCTCTTGATGGCAATCAACAATACACCAGAAAATAACGAATATTTGAAGGCCAAATTGTTGAAAGAACTTAAGTCCTACAGGAATATCTCCATCAAGCTTGCAGCTTTGGTTTGGGCTCCAACCTTCACCGGGCACTTTGCCTTTAATGTGATTGGAATTAACCCGATGCTACTCAAGCTTGATGACATGCTACTCAAGAGTTTTTCATTCTCTCTTGTGTTTGCATTAGTCGGCTACTGTGTTGGATCCATGATTGGAGCTCACTTACAGAAGACGAGACTAGCACAACTCGAAAATAAACGTATCGAACGAAGACGCTTTATTGAAGAGCAAGTAGCAATTAGGCAACTAAAACTAGAGGGTCTATAGCGTGAAGAAAACAACAAACACAGAAAACCCAATAATCGCTAATTCTCGCAAAGAGACTGCTTCTGAGCGCGTGCCAGCTGAAACCGTTTCAGACCCACGTAATAAAGAAGAGTCAATGAAAATTTGGCATCGTTATCGTGTTCAAAACAAACCACTACAGATTAGAGAACAACTAATCAAACGTTATGCTTATATCGTCAACTGGGTTATAGGGCGTTTTCCTAATATTGAAACTGCAGATTTTGACAGAGAAGATTTACTTGGCTATGGAACTATCGGCTTAATTGAAGCAGTGGATAGATACAACCCACAACAAAAGTGTTCATTTGAGACCTTTGCCATTAACAGAGTGCGTGGTGAGATACTTGACTTCCTGCGCTCAAGAGATTTTCTGAGCCGAACGGGGAGAAGTAGGGTTAAAAGATTCAACGAAGCTTATGCAAGATTAGAATCACAATTGGGGAGAGCACCTACTGACGACGAAATTAAAAATGCTCTAAATATAGAAGCAGAAGATCTTAGAACAATCAAAGTACAAGCCTCAGCATTAGTATTCTCACTAGATGCTACAGAAGCCACCAGACCATTTGAAGAAGGCAAAGTTAGCCTCATTGACAATATCGCTTCAGAAACCCAAAGCCAAGAAGAATATACAGAACAATCATTACTCAGAGATAGACTAGCCAAGGCAATCGATGCCCTCAATCCTAGAGAAAGATTACTAGTCGCTCTCTATCACTATCAAAAACTTACTTTTAAAGAAATCGGTGAAGTCCTCGGTGTATCCGAGTCACGTTCTTCCCAGCTTCATATGAAGATATTGCAGAAGTTGAAGATTCTTATGAAAGATTTTGAAATTTAAGTAATCGCTTATGCAAGCTTTGCTTGCTGCAAATGATCGTTTCACTCCCTGCATATGCTACGCGCTGCAAAAAGCAGGGCGAAGCCCATATGCAGAAGCTTAGCTTCGTATGCAGGAGCCTTTGGCTCCATACGCCCAAATAACTTCTTATGCCTTAGCAAACTCAGTAAGTTCTTTCTTACGAGCTTTCTCTTCTTTAACTTCTTCGTTCCACTGTTGCTCTTGGATTCTAAGATCACCAAGCAATGCTCTTGCTTGATAAAGCATGTGTCTAATTGAATCTTGCTCTGGCTGAATGGTATCTAAATCAGCAGGCTGACCAGTTTTGTCTTCTACAAAACTCTTAACACCAGTTTCAAGTGCTGCACCAAGTGCGCTTCCACCAGTGACACTGCCATATAAACCTTGAATATCATCTACTAAGTCGCCGAGGCTACCTTCTGATACTTTACTTGGCGAACCGAGTATCGCGAATTGTAGCTCCATCTCGAGCTGTGAAATAATCTGTTGTTGAACGTCAATCTGACTTCTGATCTTTGCTAGTTGTTGTGTTGAATTAATTGCTGCCATTGTTCTGCTCCTATCTCCCCTCTAGGTATGCTTTAAAGAACCATATTTAAGTTATGTTTGAGTTAAGAATGGGGAATTATTTCGACAAATATATCAAAATATCGCCTTTGGACCATTGTTGGTCAGCGTGAACAAAGAAATAACCGTTCTTGCGCTTGAGAATTAGGGGTATCCAGTCATCCTCATTTACTCCTTCCAACTTAAAGTCCTTCAGATCACCACCACGCTCAGAATCCATCACAATATCAACGATTTTGACTTGATCAAGCTCAACAGCATCCTTCCAATCTTGAATATTTACAGGCTTAGCATAAGCTAAATTGCCACCAATTTCATCTACTAATTGATGGTGCACACTTTTGGCAGGATTATCGATTGCTGGGTAAACCTCTGGAATTTGGTAAATATCACGTGCCATCTGGCAAGCAAGAAAATTAACCTCTGAGTTAGCACTTGTCGCAATTAATAAAGTAACTTTGGAAAAATTAGCTTGTTCTAGCAGACTCGGGTCTAAACAATTGCCATGTACCGTATCAAGCCCATCAGCCTCAGAAATCCGGCAATGATCAGCATTACTATCAATCAAAACTACTTCTTTACCTATTTCTTTAAAAGCTGTCCCCAAAGTTCGACCCAAAGCATTGGCACCAATAATTGCAATAGATCCCTCTTCAAGCAAACAATCACAAGCTGCTGCAACCCGGCGAGCACTCAAACCCTGGATAGTTACTGTCAGCATAATGGTCAAGAAGACCAAGGCTTCAACTAAGACTGCATCATCAAAACCCTTCTTAACAAGAATCAAGCTAAATAAAGAAGCAACAGAAGCTGAGACTATACCTTTGGGACCAATCCAAGAAACAAAAATTTTGTCCTTAAGACTCAATAAACCAATATTAGACAAGAACATAGCAATTGGTCTTACCACCAAAGCCACAATTGCAACCACTATAAAACCAGCATAGCCAACTTCTTTTAGATGTCCTAAATCTAAATTAGCTGAAATCAAAATGAACAAAATTGAAATAAATAAAATTGAAAGCTGACCTTTGAAACGTTTGAGAGTATTGAGCTGCGGGATGTGCTCACGCTGCACCGCAAAACCAGTAATCACCACAGTTAAGATTCCAGTATTAGGTTCAACTAAATTAGAAAGAAAATAAGCAGCAAAGACCCAAGCAAGAACTACTAAGTTCTTTAAATCATCACCGATATAGCGCTTCTTAAGTAACTTGCCAAGCACCCAGCCCATAGCAAAACCAACAGCTCCACCAATGAGCACCTTCCAAAAAATAGTTAAAGAAAAATCAATCAGACTTTGATGTTCAGAAGCAAGAATAACTTCAAGCACACCTACTGCAAGGAAGGCCCCCAGTGGATTTGACAGTATACCCTCGCTACGTAATATGGTTGCCATGTCACGTTTAATCCGCACTCTGCGCAAAATTGGATTGATTACTGTCAGACCAGTAATGCTCATAAATGAACCAAACAAAGCTGACATATACCAATCAAGACCAACTACATAATGAGCCGCCATGGCACAACCAACAACGGTAATACCAAGTCCCAAAGTCAGCATATTGCGCACTGATTTGTTTACGGATTTAAATTCATCAAAATCTAAACTAAGTCCACCTTCAAACAGGATCAAAGCAACAGCAAGTGAAACCAAAACTTCTAAACCAACGCCAAGTACTTTGGGTTCAATCAATCCAAGAAATTCTGGACCAAGCGCCACCCCTGCAATCATCAGAAAGACAATGCTTGGCAGTTTCACCTTTTCGGCGACTACCTGCATCAAGATACCAGCACTTATTGCAAGAACTATTGTCTGTAACAGGATTTGTGGGTCATCCATTGCTTACTTATTATACTTGAAGTTTCTTACGAGATTAGCCTGCTTGAGAAGTCATTTTGAGATAAGCCTCAATAAACTCATCTATCTTACCGTTCAAGACAGCTTCTGTATCACGGGTCTCATACTTAGTGCGAGCATCCTTAACCCGTCCCTCGTCCAATACATAAGCACGTATTGCATTACCCCAACTGGCTGAAACAGCTTCTCCTTTGAGTGCAGCGAGTTTAGTTTTCTGCTCCTCTTCACGGATAGCTATTA
>JAPPOW010000074.1 GCA_028817775.1 Candidatus Melainabacteria bacterium
TTCTAGGGATTAGTGCAAGTGCAGACCCAGAAGAAATTAAACGTATCGGCTTACCAGTAGCAGTCTACTTTATCACTACTACTGCTGTTGCTGTCAGTATTGGCTACTTGGTTGCCACTCTCATTAAACCTGGAGAATATATTGATGCTAACTTGGTTGAAACTTTGCTTGCTGAGGTGGAAGTACCAGTGGCAAGCTTGGGTTCAAATTTGTTGACAGATCTTTCTTTACCAAATCAACTTGCTAATCTTATTCCCGCTAATCCACTTAAGTCAGGGCTTGAGGCTAGTATGCTTGACATCGTTGTTTATTCTTTGATCATTGGTGTGGTCTTGCTTTATGTTAGTCGCAGAAAAGCTCAGCCCTTGATTGCTCTCTGTGAGGCTGGTCAGGTGGTCTCTATGAAAATTGTTAGTTGGGCAATTGAGCTAGCACCGTTTGCTGTATTTGGTTTGCTTTGTGAGATTACAATTAAAGTTGGTGCAAAGGCTATTCTTGGACTTGGTGTTTACATTGCAACCGTCTTACTAGGATTGCTTTTGTTATTAATTTTCTACCTTATTTTAGTTTCCTTACTCGGTGGAATTAAGGCAACAGAGTTCTTGAACAAAATTAAATCAGTGCAATTGCTTGCGTTTTCGACTTCATCATCGGCTGCTGTAATTCCACTTTCGATGCAAATTGCAATTGATAAACTAAAACTCAAAGAAAATTTGTCACGTTTCATTATCCCAGTGGCTGCCACTATTAATATGGACGGTACAGCTCTATATCAAGTGGTGGCCGTGATATTTTTGTCACAAGTTTTTGGGATTGAGCTTAGTATTGGTAGTTTGATTTTGTTAATGCTGACAACTATCGGGGCTTCAATTGGAGCACCAAGTAGTCCTGGGGTGGGGATTGCAATTCTGGCAACAATTTTGCAGCAGATTGGTATCCCCGCTGCTGGAGTGGTCTTAATTATTGGTGTTGATAGGATACTTGATATGAGCCGGACGGCAGTTAATGTCAGTGGTGATTTGACGGCTTGTGCAGTGATGAGTAAATTAAGTAAGTAATTTTTTCTCGGTTATTGCTTCGCTGTGCTCGCAATGACATTAAATCTTTACTTGTCAAAATACAATTTCTGTGTATAATATTTCTCACGGGAAAACCGCAGCTTGATTTTTGTGCTGGAGGGCGCGGAAATTTGATGGCGGTAAGTACTACCCAGGCGTTCCTTTGGAGCGTGCCGGGATTTTTCCCAGGCTTAAAAGATGGGTCTCAATGTGTGGGGCTGAAGGAAACTTTGGCCCCTTCTTTTTTTTTTATTTCTGTTTCACTAAATCTTGTAAAGTTTTCTTAAATACTTTACGTGCTTCTTTAGCATCGTTAGCGCTGACATAGAAATCTAGTTCATGAGCAGCTTGATTACGCATGCGGTGAAATCGCCACAACTCTGCTTGGTTAGAAAATCTATCAGCTAGTTTGTTGAGTAATTGAGCAGCAGTTCTGTTCTTGGCATTAAGCATCTGTTCTACTGTTGAAACCATAATTTTGTGAGATTCAAGTAGGGAATGATTAGGATCTAATTTAGAAGTTCTTTGAATACGAGTGCAAGAATCTTTGGCTTGCTCTGCAGCAAGATACTTGGTTCGCTGCAAGGCTTGCTTCAGCTGCAAAGCAAATGGAATAGCAATTGCAAGTATTACTAAATAAATCACGCACTTATTCTATCCTATGCTTGGAGCTGCTTCAAGATCGCACTAACTTTCTTGCTGTCATTACTTGGCTTGAGCCCAGAGCTGATTGATCGCCACATAGCTGCAAGTAAGTCCACGGTTTGGTTTTGCTTGCTCTTGACACCGCCAAGTTGTAAACTAAATCTTTTGTTAGATTCTGGTGATTGAGCGTAATCCATAAGTACTGGCAATATTTTTGATTCTTCTAAAGCTGATTGGATTCCACGCAAACTATCGGCGAAAAGATTTCGTTCCCAGCCTTTGCCAGTCTTGAAAATATTTTCAATGCCATTTAAGAAACTAACGGTATTGGCAGCGATCTCTCCTGTATGCTTCTCTGCATGATTAGCGTCACGCTCTGACATAATGGTGGCAACACTACTCAAGGCAAAAGTTTTGTTTTGTACTGAGTCTGGGTGACAGTTACCGAGTATATCTCTACGTGCTCTACTGAAGCGTTCCTGAGCTTCCTTTCTACTGATTTTACGCTCAGTGCCGCTGCTAATATCAAATATAGTCAGTTCATCTCTGCTAATATCACCAGTGAGAATTTGACCAGTCAATAAATAAAACAATTCTTTGACCGCTTCCTCTTTTCTGTTGTTGAGCATCAAAACATAGCTATGGTCATTAAGGTCAAGTTTTGATAAGCGAATAAAGAAGGCTTCAGCATTGGGTTGTGCAAAAGGTGAACCGTTAGCCATTGAGAGCTGCTCTAAGATCGCTGCAGTTTTGGCAACTGGATTAGTCGCTGCAAGTTTGAGTAAATTGCTGGTGCGAGCATTGCGTTCAGCAATTGGGCTTGCAAGTTCTTCATCAATTTTGGCTTCTTCTTTTTTGCGTGCTTCACGAGCTAATGCTTCTCGTAGATGGACTATGGTATCTTTCATATCTGCAAACAAAGGAATCTCTTTGCCGAGTTGCTCTAGAATACTTGAATAGGCGGCTTCGCGTTTCTCGTTGCCTTCAAAATAGTTGAGCAAAATGAATGGTAACGCGTAAGCCGCTGGGTTAGAGCGTCCCTTGCAAAGTCTGACAAAATCAGGATGAGAATTAAGTGTATTGCTTAAGTAGAGCAAGTACTGAGCCCGCTCTATAAGATGAGTATAGTATTTTACATGCTCAGGTGGATTGGTTGAAGCCTTGGCGCTATCTCTATCTAGAGCCAAGTCTAAACCTTCAACTAGGACCTGTGGAATTTTACCTTGGAATGGATCTCCTTGACTTTTAAGATCAGTTTTGATTGAGTTACAGATTTCATCAACAACTGAATACATCACTTTATAACCATCTTCACCCTGAAAGAGATCTCTCAAGAAGTCTGCGTCAACTTCATAGCTCTCCAGGCTAGTCATAAGTTCTGCTGTTCCTTCGCCAGAATCTTGTCTGAGAGTGAGACCTGTAGTTTGGTGCCCAATTCTTCTACTTGTGCTAGTGGCTTGCCCTAACAAACCAAAAGAAGCTGGCTCTTTAGCTTTAGTCGCTCTGGATACAGGTTTGAGCTGGTTGATACGACCAGCTAGCTGGTCAGCGTCAAAACTCGCTGCTACTGACTCTAGTAAGTCTTCTGGCTTAATACGTTCAGCATATTGAGCTAGTTTGATTTGGGCATTCTCTAAACCTGAAAGATCACCTCTAAAACTTTCTTCAATGAAACTCTTGAGACTGCCTGCAAACTCGATATAAAGTTGATCAAGACTTGCAGGTTCTTTTCGCATTGAATTCATCCATACAAAGCTATTAAATAAACGAGTCAGGCTTTGAACTGCTTTACCTTGTTCTGGCAAATCTAGTTTGAGTCTTGCTGAATAAGCTATATGGACATTGCCAAATTTCTGTCCATCATTATTAAAGTCAGTTGCCATTCGACTCGGAATTTGTTTGAAGCTATCATCATCACCTCCAATCTTGGACATTAAGACTTTTTGGTCAGCGTTCATTTCTACTGAAACAGAGTCACCCATCTGTGGGCTTGGTGGGGCAGCGGCAGCTCTTGCTTGTTCTAGCTTGGCTTCAGCACTTGGCGCTGGTGCTGCTTCACTAATCAGTTCTAAAGCCTTGGCCTCTTCGGCTTCTTGCCTGAATTTCGGCAATGCAAAACTCTCAAGTTCTTTGATTGGGGTCTCTAGTTTAAGGAAGCGGTGAAATTCATGCAAGGCAAAGACTCTGGCTTGCACTTCATTCATTGTTGTAATTTTGCTCGGTATTAACAAGCGATAGCGCTCATCTTCTTTGCGTAGACGAAAATTTGTGGCTTTGGCGCTAGGGCAAGCTTCAAAACCGCAATCTGCAAATTTTTTGATTCTATCTAAGTCAGCAGCATATCGAGTGGATTGCAGTGCCCTAAAAGAATCTAATATATGATGCAATTTTTGCTTAGTTAAGCTAGATAAAGAAGTCTCTATTGAAGAGTCACTTCCGCCCGATACCTGAGAAACAGCCATTGTTTACCATCCTTTATTTTGTCAAAACTAAAGAAATAATAACATGGGGGTTATTGTCTATACTAGACCAAATGAACTAGAAGCAATACGTATTGGCTAGCAAATATAGACTAACTGGTGGAAAACTTAATAAGCTAAAAGAGGTATCTTTTATATATAGCCTCCATGAAAATTCACACAATTCTAGTCCTAGTTATTTTGTCTATGGCCCAATTAGTTGCTTCTGCTGCAGTTAATTGGGTGCCAGTAAGTTTGATACAAAGTACTGATTCTAATGTTAATTTGCAGATTATTGATGAGAATCAAGCTGTTGATTTAAGCAAAGCAATTAGACTCAATTTTTCTTTGAGTCATAATTCTTTGCACCTCGCTGAAACTAAGTTTGCATCAATTGGATTGGATTTCTTTTTGATTAATGAGAATGGTGAGCGAGAGTTTCTTGCCAGTCAAAATCTGAGCGTTAAGAAGAATGGTAAAAAACTAAGCCGTTTTGCTCTTGCTTTAGACCCCACTGCTTTGAGCAATGATAGTAATCAAGTTGAAATAGAACTATTTAATACTGAAGCTGATTTAGTCAATATTTATGGTCTTGAACTTATTGGTTTTAATAAGCCTGATAAATCTTTGGATACTCTTGGCTTGGATAGACCTGCTGACATTGGTACAAGTGCCGACTGTGTTGAAGAGCAGTTTGGTGATTGTCATTTGGATTATTTTTTCCGAAAAGTGCGTTTTGAGTTGGATAGAACTTTGAAGTCTCAGACCCAATTAGTTAAAGAAGATGGTTTCTATACAGTACTACTACCTTCTGTAAAGGGTTCATCTAAGACTATTGAAAAAATGGTTAGTGATAGCTCTAGTGACCGTATTACTCTGCTTGACTTAGATCAAAGTGAATTGGTTACAGAATTAAATGACGGTTTGATTGAATATGATGGTGAAAGTCTGTACTTTACTGTTGGTGATCAAAGACTCAATCTTACTGATACTGCAGCTGGAGTACCGGGACCAGAGGGACCAGCTGGACCACAAGGACCAAGAGGAACTGATGGTGGCACAGGAGCTACTGGACCACAAGGACCAGCCGGAGCACAGGGGCCAGCCGGTGTACAAGGACCTCAAGGACCAGCCGGCGCAGACGGTTCTGTTACAAGTTTGACACTGGCAAGTTCAACTACTACTCAAGCTCTGACTTCCGATAGCTATGTTGATGTTAGTGGTATGAGTGCTAGTGTCACAGTTGCTGATGGTGATATTATCAAAGTTAGTTTCGCAGGTTCTTATACTGTCAATGGTTCCAAAGATGATTCTTACTCTAGATTGAGATTTACTTTCAATGGCATAGCGCGTGGACCAATACTATCAGTAAGGAATGTCAAGAAAAACGAAGACGCCTATGGACCGGGACATTTTATGATGCTCAATTGTGGCAATGATGCTGGAGAACTTGCTCCAGGTACTTATACGGTTAAACTACAAGCACTGGCTGATGCTGGTGACGGTAGTAACACTTTGACTTTTGGCCCTGGTGGTGAAGAGTACGATCTTTACCTAGAACTTATCAATTAAGGACTAGAATGGGCAGCATCACAAAAGCTTCTATAAATCAGGCTTGATGACAACTCTTCTCAAGAATACCGTGCAGGGGTATAATTAACTTATGCAAGATTATAGCCAAGAATTGAGCAAATTAAACCGCGCCTCTGGTCAGCTCGAAGGTATCAAGGAGATGATCAAAGATCAGCGCCAAGCAACTGAAATCATTATTCAACTCAAGGCAGCAAGGGCTGCAATTAAGTCGGTTGAAACTTCAATTTTGCAAGACCATATGAATAATTATTTACTTAGTGCACAAGATCAAACTGAACTTAAACAAAAAATAGAAGAGCTGGCTAAGCTCTATAAGAAATCTGAATTTTAAAATTCTTCTTTGCCAATTTTAAGCAAGCGATCATTTGATTTGATGAACTCAATTAAACTTGCAGGGAAACCTTCTTCAGTTACATAAAGTTTAAACTGCAAAGCAATAATTTCTAATCTTTCTTTGAAGCTCGGCATATAGTCAAGATCATAAGTAGGATTACAATTTGCTACATAGTCTTTGCAAACATACTCAAAGCCTGCACTCATTCTTGGTTCAAGTCCATGCCGAGGAGCAGGGCGACAAGCCCAGTGCAAAACAGCTTCGTTCCAAAACAAGACATCACCGGGCTTTGCAGGCAATGCCCTAATATCAGCACGCTTAAATAACCAAGAATTGTCCTCCGCTGTACCATAGGTTGGATCACGGTTGGCAGGCACTATTGAGATACAACTATTGAGAGGAGTCGCTTCAGTAAGTGGTAACCAGAAAGAAAGTATCTTGGGACTACCGTCCTCAAACAATGCCTTTGACCCCTTGTCACGATGTGGTCCATAAAATCCAGAATATAAAGAACGGGTTGCAAGCTCCTTGTCCTCCTTGCCACCAAGAATCTCAGCTTCGCTTGCAGCGTCAACATGCCAAAGCCAAACAGTTGGCATCAACTTGGCGCCTTCACCTAGAAATTGAGTCACTAGTTTGCCAAACTTAGCTTGGAATTGCCAAAACTCGTCGTAAACAAATGCAAAAACTGCAGGTAACTGAGCTTGATGCATTGAATGAAGTAAATCAGTCAATGGCTTGAAATCATATTCATATAACTGTCCTAATTGTAAATAGCCTTCCAATTTAAACAAGTCAGACTTCTCTAGAAATAAATCTTGCTTTAATTCAATTGCTTCAAGATTAGCTTGTCCTGCTTCCTCACTGATATTAAACTTGCTCTGAGCAAAATCTAGCCAAAACTGACGTGAGTTGAGTTTAGTGATATCTTCAAGCGCTGTCATAGACTATAGTCTAATGCAAAATACCAGTTTTGGGATTTCTGGGTATAATGTAGAGGATGAGCAATAGACTCAAACAATGTGAACTATGTGGAGATTTTATGTCAGACCAAAGTGGTGGCTTGAATCTCGTTTGTCCAAAATGTATTGATAAAGATGCTGAAATGTTTGAGCGTGTCAAAAGTCGACTTAAGTATGGAGAAAAGGTCGCTGTTAATGAGATTGCTAATCGTACTGGGATAGATCGTAAACATATCGAGCGATGGGTTAGAGCGGGCAGACTCGGCGAAGGCCTTGATATTTAGCGCCCAGGGTCCCATCTGCTTTGTTATTTGAGCTCTCATGGGCTACAGCCCACTTCGAGCACGTCCTTTCAGGACTTCAAATGCCTCGCATCTGGAAGCCCTGGACACTAAATAAGCGATCTAGTTATTAGTTTTGAGTGAACAGTTTCGCATACTGTCCGTAGCCTTCTGCTTCAAGTTTGTCTTTCGGGATAAATTTTAGTGCTGCTGAATTTATGCAGTACCTCTTGCCGCTTGGTCCTGGTCCATCATCAAATACATGTCCCAGATGAGAGTCACCTTCTTTAGAGCGAACTTCTGTTCTTGGCATTGCTAGCTTGTGATCAGTTTTGTACTCTAGTTCTTTAATTGGCTGAGTGAATGAAGGCCAGCCGCTACCTGAGTCGTACTTGTCGGTTGAACTGAATAAAGCTTCACCGGTGACTATATCAACATAGATTCCTGCTTCTTTATTGTCCCAGTATTCATTAGCAAAGGCTCTTTCTGTCCCATCTTCTTGGGTGACATGGTACTGAAGTTCAGTAAGTTTCTTTTTGATCTTGCTGCGGTCTGGTTTAATTGCACAAGTTTGAACTGGAGTTTCTTCTTCTTGACCAAAACCAAATACTCCAAGCAAAGCTTTCCAGCTTGACTCCAGGAATTTTTGGCGACCAGAACCCGCGCGATAGAGATTATAATGAACAGGATTTTTTTTATAGTAATCTTGATGGTAATCTTCTGCTTTGAAAAAGTTCTGATAAGCAATAATGGGTACTATTATTTCTTTATCAAAGATCTTGGCTGCACTTAGACTTTGCTTAGATTGCTCAGCAATAGTTTTTTGTTCAGTATCATGGAAAAAAATTGCAGGACGATATTGCGGGCCGCGATCAGCAAATTGTCCTCCATCATCAGTCGGATCGATCTCCTTCCAAAATACATCTAACAATTTGAGATAACTTGTTTGCTCTGGGTCGTATTCAAGTTGAATTGCTTCATAATGATCTGTCATACCACCACTTACCTTCTCATAATTTGCATCTTCTTTGGAGCCGCCGCTATAACCAGAATAAACTGATAGAACACCGGGAACTTTAGCGAAACTGCTTTCGACACACCAAAAACAACCACCGGCAAAAGTTGCTAATCTTAATTCTTTTCCTTGAGAAGCATTCATTATTAG
>JAPPOW010000027.1 GCA_028817775.1 Candidatus Melainabacteria bacterium
CTCGCTCCTGTTACTAGCAATAATTTTGTAAAGCAATTCTGAGATCATGCCAAAACCTGGGATATAAGTATAGAGCCAGAGCCATAGTCCCCAGCCTTGTTTGAGACTGAGCGCCTTGAAGATAGCATGAGCAGCGGAGTAAACTTGGTAATCATCATTTTCAAAAAATATAAGTTGAATCGCATCACTCGATGCTTTGTGACTAATACCATAATCACCATCAGCTAGCTCCAACCTGCCAAGGTAAGCAACTTGCTCTCCCGAAATTTGACGCAGCTTATCAACACTGTCTTGGCAAAAGCCACAGTCTTGGTCGTAGATCAGAGAGTGTTTTGTAATTTCTGGCATTTTCTTCTTTGTCATCCTGAGGGAAGGCGAAGCCTGACCGTCAGGATCCCAATATGGAACCGAGGAGATCCTGACGCCCTTAGGGCTCAGGATGACAATGCTTCTATTATGACACGTGATACTATTTGCATATGGAGCGCTTTGTGGAGCTGTTTAATCAAGGCAAATACTTTGATGCTCACGAGCATTTGGAAGAGATTTGGCTTGAATTAGAGGGGCAGGACAAAGCTTGGACTCAGGGCTTAATCCAAATTGCAGCGCTGATGCACTTGATTTCACTAGATCGCTGGGCTGGGGCTAAGAAGGTCTATGACCGGGCTGCTAAGAATTTGGCAGGGGCACCAGCACAGTTCAATGGTATAAAGCTTGAGCTTTTGTGGTCTCAGATTACTAATATTGTGCAAAATCAGCTTCAAAAGGCTGATGCAGATGTTAAAATTGCCTTTGACCAATGAGTACTGTGAAAGAAGAACTTAAACTAAATCACCTCAGACAGCTGGAAGCAGAGTCTATACACATAATGCGCGAAGTGGCTGCTGAGTTTAAAAATCCTGTCATGCTTTATTCTGTCGGCAAGGACTCAAGTGTGATGTTGCACTTAGCGCGTAAGGCATTTCATCCGGCACCATTACCTTTTCCATTGATGCATATCGATACTGGTTATAAATTTCCAGAAATGTATGAATTCCGTGATCAGATGGTCAAGGATCTTGGAGCTAAATTATTAATTTCGAGAGATGAAGATGCTATTGCTAATGATATGAATCCATTTAAGTATGGCACTGACAAGTGTTGTGCCTTACTTAAGACCGGAGCTTTACTCTCTGGAATCGAGAAGCATGGTTTTGATGCAGCTTTTGGTGGTGCTCGCCGTGAGGAAGAAAAGTCACGCGCCAAAGAAAGAGTCTACTCAATCCGTGATGAGTTTGGTCAGTGGGATCCTAAGAACCAAAGACCAGAGCTTTGGAATTTATACAATTCAGAAATTAATGAAGGTGAATCGATTCGTGTATTCCCGCTTTCCAACTGGACAGAAGTAGATATCTGGGAGTATATCAAGTACGAAGATATTCCTATTGTGCCAATTTACTACGCACAAGAACGTGAGGTTGTTAACCGCAGCGGTGTGATTATTCCAATTGATAGGTCTAGCCCTCATACTTCCCCTCGTGAAGGCGAAGAGACCTTTATGCTCAAGTGTCGTTTTCGTTCATTGGGTTGCATGCCATGTACTGGAGCGGTTCCATCAGAGGTTACTGATATTGATGGCATTATTGAAGAAGCTAAACTTGCTCGTAAATCAGAGCGCGAGAATAGAGTCATTGACCTTGGTTCAGACTCATCTATGGAAGACAAAAAGAAGGAAGGGTATTTTTAGAGGCTATCGTCATTGCGAGGAGCTTTGCGACGAAGCAATCTAATGCAAGGTTTTAGTATGGAAGAATTTGATATTTTAAAATTTACAACTGTAGGAAGTGTTGATGATGGTAAGTCTACTCTTATTGGTCGTTTGCTCTACGATTCCAAGGGTATTTTTGAAGATCAATTAGCTGCTGTTGCCAAGACTAGTAACAAGAAAGGTTTTGAAAGTGATGAAGGAATCGATTTTGCACTTCTTACTGATGGACTAGCAGCTGAGCGCGAGCAAGGAATCACCATTGATGTTGCCTACAGATATTTCAACACGCCTAAGCGTAAATTTATCATCGCTGATACTCCAGGTCACGAGCAGTACACCCGCAATATGGTTACTGGGGCCTCAACAGCACACCTGACTATCATTTTGATTGATGCTCGCAAAGGTATTCTGGATCAAAGTCGTCGTCATGCTTTGATTTCTACTTTATTAGGCATCCCTAATTTTGTTATCGCAGTTAACAAGATGGACTTAGTAGATTATTCTGAAGAAGTTTTCAATAATATAGTTGCTGATTTTAAGGAGCTAATGTCCAAGCTTGAGCTTGGTGCTGCGAATTTTAGTTTCGTTCCTATATCTGCTCTCAAGGGTGACAATGTCGTGAACAAGGGTGCTAATACCCCTTGGTACAATGGTCCAACTATTCTTGAGATACTTGAAGGTGTCGACGTACAGTCTAGTCTTACTGAAAAGAAATTTAGAATGCCAGTTCAATATGTAATCAGGACTGATAATGCTGAAACTCAGGACTATAGAGGCTTTGCCGGGCAGATCTCAAGTGGTACTGTCAAAGTTGGTGATGAACTGATTAGTTTACCTTCTGGTATGAAATCAAAAGTCAAAGCTATTACTAGTTATGGTGGTGACCAGGAGCAAGCAATTGCTAAGCAGTCAGTGAGTCTAGTGCTTGAAGATGAGATTGATACCAGTCGCGGTGATATGCTCTCTAAGCTTGATGAAGCTGCTGAACTAGTTAAAGAATTTGACGCTAATATCTGCTGGATGTCAGAAGATAAATTTGAACCACGCAAGAAATATTTACTCAAGCATACTAGTAACAAGATCAAAGCTATGGGTACTGATATTAACTATAGACTTGATATCAATAACTACGAGAAGCAAGATGCCACTGAGCTTGGTTTAAATGATATTGCTAACGTGAAGTTCAAACTGCTTAAGCCAATTGCTGCTGATAGTTATCAAGAAAACCGTAATACAGGTGGCTTTATTCTTATTGATGAATTGACTAATAATACTGTGGCTGCTGGAATGATTAGTTAAAATAGCGGAGAAAATATGCTAACATGAGCGCGTGCAAGATAACCGAGTTCTGATAACCGGCATTGGTCCTGTAACTCCAAGTTCAATTGGAGTTACAGAGTTTTCTCGAGCTGCCTTTCAGGGAGAGCAAGGAAATCTGCAAAAGTCTACTGATGCTCGTGGCAAAAGCAATAGAGTTTTTAGAGTTGATAGGCAAGCTTTGAGCGATGAAGCAGCTAGACTCAAATTGCTACATGGCAGAACTTGTGGCGTGAGACCAAATAGTTTGAATTCTCTCAAGGCTTCGTTTGTTGCTGCTCATCATGCTCTGGAAGATTCAGCTGTCATTAGTCCTACTAGGTCTAGAATTGGAGATGATGAGGCTCACAAGACCTCTATATTTTTTGCAGCGCCACCTGAATTTTTGAATATAGGTAGATTCTTTGAACGACTTGCTGAGCCTGGTGTGCAGAGACATTTGGCAGAAGATGTTGGTTCATATGTCAGTACTGAGCTGTCAAGGATATTTGGTGCCAAAGGTATTGTGAGATCAATCAATGCATGCTGCTCATCTACTTTAACTTGTTTGGATGAAGCTTTTCGTTATTTGAAAGATGGAACTTCTGATCTTGCTCTTTGTGGTTCTGTTGATATGGACTTTGCTAGTGTGACAGAAGGTTTTGATGATTTTGGGATTTTGCTTCAAGCTGATCAAGAATATAGTCCTCTAGACCAGGGGAATTCCGGCTTGAGGCTCGGAGAAGGTGCTGGAGCTCTTGTTTTGGAGAGGCTTGAACATGTTAAGCAAAGAGGTGCCTTGGATAAGGTCTATGCTGAACTTCTTGCTAGTGCAAGTTTTGCTGATGCTGCAGACCGGACTTTACCTAATGGGGAAGGTTTAGAAAGAAGTATTCTAAGTGTTTTGGAACAAGCTAATATCAGTCCAGCTGATATCGATTTTGTACAGGTTCATGGCTCTGGTAACAAGAAGTCTGATGAGCTTGAAATTAGAGTACTAAGAAAAATTTTTGGAGACCATTTAAAGGATATGAAGATTACTGCTAATAAATCTCGATATGGGCATTCTATGATCAATGCAGGCTTTAATAATATTGCAGAGTTATCAATTTCACTAAAGGAAGATCAGCCCACGCCTACTACTGGCATTGAGACCCCAAGAGATCCAGATTTTCCACTCTATAAACTTGGAGATTCCTATAATGAGAAGTCTAAATATGGCATAGCATTATCAATGGGCTTTGGTGGGATCAATAATTGTGTTCTTCTAAAGAAGTGGGACAAGGCAACTGAAGTATAATAAGTATTCATGACTATCCTTGACGAAATAGTTGCTCATAAACGTGAAGAAATCAAGTCGCTTGATGAATTTGAAGAGCTTGAAGATAGAATCTTTGATTTGAGTTCAAATGAATCGATGCCATTGACTAAGGGTTTCCTTAAGGCTTTGCGTGATGCTGAAGGACCAAGCTTGATTGCTGAAGTTAAGAAGGCTAGCCCTAGCAAGGGTGTGATCCGTGAGGATTTTGATCCAGTTGAGATCGCTAAACAATACGAAGCTGGCGGGGCGCATTGTATCTCTGTGCTTACTGACTCTAAATATTTTCAAGGCAGTTTTGAAAATTTAGTTACCGTATCTTCAGAGGTGCAGATTCCATGTCTCTGTAAAGAATTTATCATTCACCCAAAACAAGTTGCTCAAGCACGATTGATGGGAGCTGATGCTGTTCTGCTGATCGCTGCAATTCTTGCTGACGAGGAGATTGAAGACCTTCGTTATATCGCTAATGAGTACGGTATGGATGTATTGCTTGAAGTGCATAGCGAAGATGAGATGGAGCGGGCTCTAAGGCTTGAGTCTGATTTGATTGGAATTAATAACCGTAACCTTGAGACTTTTGAAGTGAGTTTGGATACTAGTTCTAAATTGATTAGTAGGTTTAAATATGATCTTGGTGGGGTGACCTTGGTTTCTGAATCAGGCATCAATAGTAAGGCTGATATTCTTATTCTTTATAACATGGGTGTCAAGGGCTTTCTGGTTGGTGAGTCATTAATGAGACAAGATGATCTAAAGAGCGCAGTTGAAAATTTAGTCCTTTGAAAATGTCCTGAGAATGGCTCCTTTTGCCCAACTGCTGTGTTGCTTTCTGCGCTCCTCATTACATTTACGCCAAGTAAACTTCATTGTGGTGCTCGAAAGCGCCTTGCATTTGAACAAAATGAGCTATTCTCAGAACATTTTTGAAGCAGAGCCCCCATACCAACCCCTTCTTTTACATGTCCTTCGTTATAGCGGGCAATAATAGTCTCTAAATCTAAGCCAGACAATGCTTTGGTCATTGCCTGGAGCTCTGACGATGAGCTAATCCAATCTATTGCTGGGCTTGATATTTGTGCTTGCGGGCAAACTTGTTGAGTTAGCTGATTGAATTTTGCTGAGCTGTCATTAATGACCCAAGGGCTAGGGTTGATTTTGCTTGGCTTTTGAAGAGCTGCAGCAATTGCTAGCATCTGGCTGCCACCAGCAAGTGTGACTTTATCCCCTGCAGCTTCTAATAAACCTAAGGTCAAAGCTTGCATAGGATCTCCAGCCCTAGCAATTGCTCTAGTGGGCTCAAAACTGGTCTCGAAATTAATTAAACACTGTTTAATTAATTTCTTTTTCAAATTATGGTTTCCATTGGGTAGGCTGCTGCTCATCATATCTAGGCAATCAAAGCCTAGAGCACTAAGTAAGCCTAGTGCAGTAGTGGTGCCGCCGACTACACACTCAGCAATAATCAATTCATCAAATTTATCAAAGTCTTGTGCTAGTTCCCTGCCGGTTTCAATTAATTCCGTAACTTCAGCCTCGCTCATAGCTTGACCTGTGGCGATGTCTGCAGCAGGCTCTGTACGAACTTGGATATATGGACATTGGGGTTTGATATGAGCACCAGCATCAATAATTACTACTGGTATCTCTAATAAATTCAGGCAAGCTTTACTGATGAGAGCAGGACTGACTATGCCTTCTGGTGAGACAGGCAGTGAGTCTAAAGTTTTGGTTCTGCCGTGGTAAATAAACTCAGCATCAAGTGCTGCTGTGTATTGGAGCATCTCATGGGAAGCGCCAGCTGCCGAGATACCAGGGTGCTTGATGGTTTCGGTACCTGAAATGATTAATATAAATAAAGAATTACTACTCTGGATTGCCACGTCGACTGCGTCTCCTTGCAATGACGCTAGCGAGATGAACCCATGCCTATTTCTTGAGCAGTCTGGAATACCTTACCTTCAGTGAGGATAGAAGGAGCAATAATAACTTCAACATCTTGCATCTCTGCAATTGTTTCAGCACCAAGAGTTGCCATTGAAACTTTGAGAGCACCAAGTAAATTCTGGCTACCATCATCACGACGAGCTGGTCCATGAATCAATTCATGGATACTACAGTGAGTACCAACTTGGATGCGTGTACCACGTGGCAAGACCGGGCTTGGAGTAGCCATACCCCAATGGAAACCTTTGGCTGGAGCTTCTAGGGTGCGAGCAAATGGCGAGCCGATCATTGTAGCGTCAGCACCGCAAGCAATTGCTTTACAGATGTCACCACCGATACCCATTCCACCGTCAGCAATGATAGGCACATAGTTACCAGTCTCTTTGTAAAAATCTTCGCGAGCTTGACGGCAGTCAGCAATCGCTGTTGCCATCGGCACACCAATACCAAGTACACCACGAGAAGTGCAAGCTGCACCTGGTCCAATACCAATCAGTAGACCAGCAATACCAGTGCGCATAAGCTTAAGCGCTATATTGTAATCAACACAGTTACCAACAACTACTGGGATGCTTGAGCGAGCACAGAACTCTTCAAGTTTGAGTTGAGTAGGCTTGGTATCCAGTAAATCTTTGGATTGATCTTTGTTAGCTGATTTGTGCTCAAGACCAACTACTGTCGATTGAATGACAATGATATCAACACCAGCATCTTCTAAAATCGGTAAGTATTCATTAGCTAGGTAAGGTGCAAGCGAGACTGCAACTGGTTTAGATTTATCAGTGAAGCTATCTTTGATTTGTTTAACCACTCTCTTGACTAACTCTGGTTTGATTGGTTCTTTGTAGATCTTTTGCATCAATTCTACAAACTCTGATTTATCAGCAAGTGAAATCTCTCTAAGTAGTTTGTCGTAATCTTCGTATCTGGTGTAAATCCCCTGCAGGTTAAGTACTGCAAGCGCTCCCTCATTGACAATGAGTCCAGCATTTTCTGGGCTAACTACTGAGTCCATGGCACTAGCGATGATTGGCACTTCAAACTTGAAATTACCAAGCTGCCAGCTGGTATCACAAAGCTCAATGTCTAAGGTGTTGCCGGTTGGTACCAGTGCAATTTCATCAAAACCATATGCACGTCTGGTAGTTTTGCCCAGACCAATCTGCATGGTTTCTTTCTCTAAACTCAATGTCGCTCCCATGGGACAATTCTAGCAAATAATACGTCATCCTGAGCCCTTTGGGCGTCAGGATCCCATAACTTTTACGCAAATTTTGGGAGGTCCTGACGTCACAGCAGAGCTGTTCCTCAGGATGACAAACGATTTTATATTTTCTATACTTTGTTAAGCACTGTATTGATGGTCATTGCTAGCTTTGGCAGGCTAGGTGCATCCTTATATATCAAATATCTAGGCTCCCAGCTATCAGCAAATTTGGATTTGAAAACCTTGAGTCCAATATAGTTAAACAAGAAATTGAGGCGCTGGAATAAATTATGGATGGCTTTTTCTTCAAAGCTGGCACGCTCGTGTTCATGGAAACCAGCCATTGGCGCCATGCCAATATTAACTGACTTATAGCCGAGCTCTTGCATCTTAAGAATATACTGCACGAATAAGTAATCCATCACTCCACTAGGCGCTTCTTTGGATTTGCGCATCAAATCAAGTCCCATCTCTCCTTCTTTATAAGAAGGGATTATATTCAAGAATGCCACAATCAAACCTTCTTCATTTTCAACTGTCATCACAGGATGAGACTGAATATAGCTATCTTGATAGTAACCAAGTGAGAAGCCACGCTCTCTGTGCCCTGGTTCCATCAACCAATCATGGCTAATTTGTTTGAGCCTGACAAGCACTCTATCAGGCAGTGGTGCATCATAATAATTAATTGAGTAACCAAGTTTCTCTAGTTTACGGATTCTATTACGAAAGTCTTTTTTCTTGGGACCAACCAAGTCAAAAGTTTCAAGGTTTACTATGGCATCATCACCAATCTTAAGCTTCCTAAAACCTAATCGCTCAAAGATTTCTAAGTTGTATTCTGTGGTCTGGAAAAAACTAAGCTGCCAGTCATGTTGGCTGCAAAACTCGGCAAAATTATGGATCAATTCTTCAAGTTCTTCTTTTGGTCCAATTGGATCACCAAGTACAATAATGCTATCGGCTTCAAT
>JAPPOW010000172.1:0-5535 GCA_028817775.1 Candidatus Melainabacteria bacterium
GCTAATAGTTCTTGAAAGTTCGCCTTCGAGCGCTCTGTTGTAGTTAATTTTTTGGTTGAAATCAGAGATGTTGATATTGGTTTTGTCAAAGATTTCAAAGCCAACACCACTACCTCTTGGTAATCCTTTGGAAGCAAGTTCTAGTCTGAGTTTTGGTGCTGAAATTCCTGCAACTTCAATCTTCTCACCTTCTGGAGAAATTTTGAATTTGATTTTTTGTTTTTCTAGGTAAGAACTAATTGCAGCAGCATCTGATTGAGCTAGATTGGTGAAGAGTACATGATATTTTGGAGCAAGTACAACTCTAGCGACAAGGAAGAGCATAATGGCGCCAATGACTCCAAGTAGAATGATGTTACGGGTGTTGAGTAATGAGCTAGCCGGACCACCACCACTTGTTGCTGTGCTAGTATCAGCCGATGTTCCCATTTCTTCAGTATTTTCAACTATTGCTTCTGCCATTTATTTTCTCCTAGATTTGCATCCTAATTAGTTCGTTGAATCCCTCTATAAATCTGTTTCTGACTTGGATCGCTAGATCAGTCGTTACTTGTGATTTCTCCATAGTGAGCATCACTTGTGAAATATCTACATCTTTACCTGCACTATAATCATTCATTGCTGTTTCTGCTGCAGAGTGAGCATCTTTAAGGTTTTTGAGTGCACCACTTAAAGCATTTGCAAATCCACCAGTTTGTCCTTGGGCTGCTCCAGTGCCTTGACCTTCAGCATAAGATGCACTGAGTTTGAAGAGCGGCGTCTCTACTGGTTTGAGATGAAATTGTACCGGCTCGATTCCCATTTATTAAAGCTCCAATGATGCATTGAACATGCTTTTGAATACTTGTATCGTTTGTACATTAGCTTCATAAGCTGCTTTGGCTGTAACCATGTCGACCATCTCTCTCTCTACACTGACGTTTGGATATTTGACATAGCCTTGCTCGTCAGCATCCGGATGTCCCGGATCAAAAACCATTTGTAGCGGACTTGAATCATCTTCTACAGTTCTGGCAGCAACCCCAGCTGATAAACCGGTGCGTTCATCAAGTAATTCTTGGAATTGAACTACTTTGCGTTTGTAAGGATTGTTCTTGCCATCGACGTCATGAGTGGTATTGGCGTTGGCAAGGTTGCTTGCAATAACGTCCATGCGTAATCTTTCTGAGATTAATGCGCTACCTGCTGTGTTAAGAATATCAACGTCCATAATTAACCTCTAATGATTCCTTTCATATTTTCAAAACGTTTACCAGCAAGTTTGGTAAGTGCTTTGAAGCGTAAACCTGTTTTGCTTAGTTCAACCATTTCTCTATCGATATCGACACTATTACCGTTAGTATGGAAAGTTTGGTCTTCCTCGATTGAAATATTTAAACTATTCTCCCTTACAGTTTCTTCTGGAGCGAGATGACCTGGAGCAGTTGCTGCCATTGTTACATCTGGTACGTCAGGATCACTCTCTTGCTTTTGACTTTGTTTCTGTAAAGTTTCTTCAAAATTGACTACTTGGCGTTTGTAATCAGGGGTGTTGATATTGGCGATATTGCCAGCGATCGCCTTGCTGCGCAAACTAAGGCCCTTCATGGCGTACTCTAAATTATTGACTGGGCTTGAAGGCCCAAATAGTCCACTATTCTCCATATATAAAAGTCCTTATTAGGGATCTAAATACTTTATTGGCCCTATTGAGCCAGCCAAGAGTCGGTGATTAGGACTATTTCTCTATCGGGACTAGGCTTTTGGCCTTAGTTTCAGGCTAGGGCTATCCCCTGGGGTTGTCATCCTGAGGAGCCGTAGCTAGCCTGTCCTGAGCGAATGCGTCAGGATCAGGACCTCACGGAATGTCACTGAAAGCCTGTTCTAGCAAGATGGCAGCAGCTTCCATATCAACTAGCCCTTTGTTTTCTTGGTTTATCTTGATGCCTCTGGCTTTTAGCCTAGCTTCTGCCTCTCTTGAACTATAAGCTTCATTGACAAAAATAATATCTATTTCAGAAAACTTATCCTGCAGCGCTTTGCTTTGAGTTTTGATGAAATCAATGGTTTCTTGGCTACCTTCATTTTCAGGTAAGCCAATAATAAGCTTGGAGAGCTCGAATTTTTGATTTAAATCAAAAATTTCATCTACTAATAAGATGGTGTCAACAGTTTTGAGTGCTTTGATGGCAATTCCAAGCTCATCGCTCTTGGCGATGCCGGTTCGTTTCATACCAATGTCTAGTGCTAGTATCGAACTCATTTGAGACCAAAGAGTATAACAGAAGTTGCTGAAAGAATATTGAGGCTCTCGACATCGTTGGCTAGTGGGATGCTCACAAGTTCAGTGCAAAGTTCTTTGGCTGAATCACTAAGCCCATGACTCTCGTTACCAACTAAAATCAGAACATCTTTAAATGGACTAAACTGCAGGTCTTGATAGCTCTTAGTGCTATGCGGGCAAGTACCAATCACCTCAAGGCTCATAGTCTTGGTCTTAGCTTCATCTTGGATTTTAGCTTTGAGTTCATCAAGCGCTAAATATTTTATTGGTCCATAGAAGGCTGTACCCATCGATGCTCTAAGCACCTTGGTGTTGAAGACATCAACAGAGCCAGGGCTTAAATAAATTGATTTGATGCCAGCAGCAAAAGCAGTGCGGATGATAGATCCAAGATTACCTGGGTCACTAATATTTTCACAATAAAGATAGTGATTCGTTTCCTTGGTAATTTCTGGTTCCTTGCTTAATAAATTAAGTTGGGTTTGTTCAAGCGGATCTTCAAACTTTGGCATCTCAGCAATTGCAATTGCTGGAGGTGGATTTTCAGTGGTTGCAATTCTTGCCATCAGATCATTTTCAAGTTCAAAGACTTGAGTTTGAGCTTGCCTGCCAAGTTCATTTAGAACAGCAGAATTCTGTACAAATAGAAATTGGATTTTAAGGTCTTTTTTGAGGGCTTCTTGAATTAAAGTCTTGCCTTCTAATAAAAATAGATTTTTTTCTTGGCGACCGCGTTTTTGGTGCAGGAAGCGAGCCAATTTGATGTACTGGTTGTCTCTGCTGGAGATTTTTTGGATGTCCATGGTTGTAGTCATTTCTTCCTTCTTATTATATTACGAATAAGTAGCAGACGCTCGCTTTGCTCGCTGCAGACGGAGATAGATCTCCTGCAGACGGGCAAAGCCCTGCAAAAAACAGCAGCGAAGCGTCTGCTACTTACCTTACAAACCCATCGACCACTTCCGGATGTGGCTTAATATCGCGGGCGAAGCAATCCTGAATATATTTATCAGCTAATTTGTCGTAATCCTCTCTATAACCTTCTTCATCCTGAAGTTTTTCTAGGCTATCTTTGACCTTACTAGTAGGGCGTTTGTGAGGTTCTGTCTCAATTTGAACCTGTTTCTTGTAGTCACTATTGATCAGTGAGTATAAACCCTTGATAGCTTTTTTGATTTGTTCTTTATCGCCGTAAACTTTTAGAGTCACGCTCTCTTCTGTCATTTTGGTGCCGCGCAGTTCGACTCCAAAGTATTCAAAACATCTATCTAAATCGACTAAGCTAAATTTACTTAGTAAATATTTAGGCACCGTTGCACTAGCATGTGTTTCCATCGCTATTAATTCTATAGTAGCTGGGCCTGGCTTACAATAGTTTTAAACTAAGAAAAATCTCACTTGACAACTGGTATTCATGTTTCATGAATACCAGTTGTCATCCTGAGGAAGCCTGTCCTGAGCAAAGCGTCAGGATCAGGGTCCCAGTGCCGAACCAATGAGATCCTGACGTCGTTTCACTCCTCAGGATGACAGACGGACTATTCCCACTCAATTGTGCCTGGCGGCTTTGAGGTTATATCGTAGGTAACTCTATTAACACCATCAACTTCATTAATAATGCGGCTTGAAATTGTTGCTAAGTAATCATAAGGCAAGCGTGACCAGTCAGCAGTCATAGCGTCAGTTGAGCTAACTGCTCTAAGTACTATTGGATGTGCGTAGCTGCGCTTGTCGCCCATCACTCCTACTGAGCGCACTGGCAGCAGCACTGTAAGAATTTGCCAAACTGAATCATAGAGATTAGCTTTGTTTAGTTCCTCGCGCACGATGGCATCTGACTCTCTAACCATACGCAATTTTTCTTCAGTAACTTCACCAAGTACTCTAATACCAAGTCCTGGACCAGGGAATGGATGTCTCAATCTGATTTTATCCGGCAGACCAAGCTCGAGTGCGAGTTCGCGCACCTCATCTTTAAACAAAGTATTGATCGGTTCAATCAATTCAAATGGCATATCTTCAGGCAAGCCACCAACATTGTGGTGAGATTTGATGGTTGCCGCAATCTTTTTACCAGTTTTAGGATCAATGCGCACTCCAGACGATTCAATCAAGTCTGAATACAAGGTACCTTGAGCTAGGTATTTAATATCACCAAGTTTGGCACATTCATCACGAAAGGTTTCTATAAACTCGTTACCAATTGCTTTGCGTTTGGCTTCTGGGTCTTCAACACCCTTAAGTTTGTCCAAGAATCTATCTTTAGCATCGATATAGATCATGTTGACATTGTGACTTCCAAAAAATTCTTTGACCTCATCAGTCTCACCCTGGCGCATCATGCCATGATCTATATACATACAATAAAGTTGTTTACCTATAGCTTTTTCTAGTAGTAGTGCAAGAGTTGAACTGTCTACGCCGCCAGAAAGTGCTAGCAAGACTTTTTGCTTGCCCACTTGAGTACGAACTTTATTGATTTCTTGTTCAATAAAGCAAGTCATGTTCCAGCTAGCATCAGCTTGACAGACATCCAATACAAAATTTTCGATGATACTATCGCCGTTCTCACTGTGGTTAACTTCTGGATGGAACTGAAGGGCGTAAATTTTAGCTTCAGGGTTTGCCATCGCTGCAATTGGCGCGTTGCTGGTATTAGCAATAGTCTCAAAACCTGCTGGAACTTGAGTTACATGGTCACCATGACTCATCCAGACCGTAAATTTTTGCTGGTCAATACCAGCAAAAAGGCTCCGGGCTCCGGGCTTTGGGCTTTGGGTTTCAAGTACGGCCTTGCCGTATTCACGTTCCTTGCTAGCTTCGACGGTGCCGCCAAGTTCTTTAGCTAATAGCTGCATGCCATAGCAAATGCCAAGTATCGGCAGACCTGAGTTGATGATACGCGGATCGCAAAGTAAAGCTTCTTCGTCGTAGATACTATTGGGTCCACCAGAAAGTACAATGCCTTGAATGGTGCCATCTTCAATCTCTGGCTTAATTTTTTTAAAATCAATATCATAGCTATGCACTTCAGAAAAAACTTTGAGTTTACGGATACGTTTGGTAATGAGCTCTGTATATTGAGAACCGAAGTCAAGAATTAGAATCTTGGCTTGTTTGGTTGTTTGAATATCGTCGACAGTTTTCTCCAGAGCTTCCATTAGCACTAGATTCTAGCACGCAGTGTCATCCTGAGGAGCGCCTTTGCGACCTAAGGATATAAAAGGTTAACCACAGAGATACAGACAACGGCCCACACGACAAAACTAATA
>JAPPOW010000172.1:5545-8425 GCA_028817775.1 Candidatus Melainabacteria bacterium
CCATTAGCACTACATTCTAGCCCGCTGTTTCATCCTGCGGCGCGCTTGCGCGACGTCAGTATCTCATTGGTTCCGCAATGGGATCCTGACGTCGCGCAAGCGCTCCTCAGGATGACAACTAACCTGGGATCTTTCCTTGGCAGTATAGAATTAGGTCACAGAACTCCCTAGCAGCGCCATGACCACCCTCGCGCTCAGTAATGTAATGAATGTGTTCCAGCACACTGTAGTGAGCTGCTGGCGGGCAGGCAGCGAAGCCGGCTTTTTCAAGTATTGGGATGTCCAGCGCGTCATCACCGATATAGGCAATTTCTTCCAGGCTGATATTTTTTTCTTGAGCAATTTCTTCTAATTTACTTAGTTTATTTTCGATACCTGTGAAGACTGTGTCTTCAAAATTGAAGCCCTCAAATCTTTTGTGTACATGTGCGCTCTTGCGAGCAGAGATGATGCAAATTTCAATTCCA
Organism: Candidatus Melainabacteria bacterium; assembly: GCA_028817775.1. Lineage (GTDB taxonomy): Bacteria > Cyanobacteriota > Vampirovibrionia > LMEP-6097 > LMEP-6097 > JABHOV01. The sequence continues at coordinate 6,013 of JAPPOW010000172.1, forward strand.
AATTGTTTAGCAAGCCGTAAACCATAACCATCCAAGGAATGAAATTTTTTGAAGGTTTCACCTGATTCATTTATAAAAATAGAACCATCAGTAAATACTCCATCAACATCAAAACCAATTAATTTGATTTTCCTAGCGCGGGTTTTCAGTTCATCAGAGATTTTGTTAAACATTTTCCTTAGGTACATCTAGATTATATAACTAATAGCTGATAGCCGTCATTGCGAGCCTGCGAAGCAATCTAGAAAATCAGCGAAGTTGGACCACTGGATTGCTTCGTCGTAAACTCCTCGCAATGACGGCTATTAGCTATTAGTAATGATTGAGAATCAGTAATTGAAATCAAGCGCTTCTAAATCTTGTTTGTAAACTTCCATTAAAGTAACATTATTCTCAAATAGGCTAATGCCCTTGGCTGTTTGACTTTGCGCTTTGCCGAGTGCAGCAGCAGCAGTCATATTGGCTGATTCAAGGCTGATTTCTTTACTTGCTTTGTTCATTAATACCGAACCAAATTCTGAGTTCATTAGATCAGGGTAATCATGTTTGAGGCATTGGCTCCAGCGGTAGTTGTCGCCCGCATCTTCAATAATGGCAAGTCCATCTTCGCCACCTAGATTAATGTGAAAGAAGATCTTGTTATTGCCATCTGCAGCCGGTGATAATTCAGCTAAGAAAAGTATAGGATCACGTTTGTTTGCTTGCCAGCTCAATAGAGCTTTGTGACCCGGATTGTTTTTGGCAAGGATTTTAACAAAACCACTGAGGTTAACAATAGTACCGGTCGGTGCTCTAAAAACATATTCGTAACTAAAGTCTGGAGTATCACGCTTGAGTACGATTTCTTCGTCGATTGATTTGATATTTTCTAGTTCTTGACTTAATTGTTGATATAGTTCGCTTGTTGGCTCGATTTCAGTAAGTTTGTGCTCAATTGCTTCAATTAATTTATTGCGCTTACTATCCAATAATTGGAAGTTATAACCACTAAAGACCTTATCCAAAGTAGCCTGATTTATTTTACTGAGATCATTGGCGAGCAGATCAAGCAAGACCTGCCTAAAATTTTCTAGTCCTTGCCAAATTTTGATTCGTTCTTGGATGTTTGACATGGGGGTCCTTACGTCACTTCGTTCCTCAGGATGACAGCAGTTCTTCTCGCTCTGTACTTGCTTGAGTGCTTTCTTCCTGCGTTACTTCACTTTCGTTTGCAATGACGGCACCGCTCCCAGTTTCTTCAGAAGCTTCCTCTTCACTGCCTGCTACTAATGTACCCGGTCTGACGAATTCTACATCACTTGGGCTGGCACTTTTAAGAACAGTCTGTAATTCAATACCATTCTGGCTCAGCTTGAAGTTTTCTTGGAAAAATTTAGTAGTGTGGATAACATGTGAGTGACCTTCTTTGGTCTTCTTGACCAAGCCCATACTAGCTAATTCTTTGACATGTTCGTAGACACCGCCGCCTCTAATCTTAACTAGATCACTCTGCAAGAGAGGTTCTTTGAGGGCAATGGTTGAAAGAGTTCTCAGGACTGCTGTGCGCAGTTCGATCGGTAAAATATTTTCAGTTAGTGATTCGAATTGATCACTGATTTGCATACAATAACCATCGGTAGTGTCAATAACAATACCACCGTCTCTGGCTTCATACTCTTGCACTAATTGAATTAGAGCATCTCTCACCAGGTCAGGGTCGGCTTCAGCTTGATCAGCAATACTTTCTACGCCACGTGGCTTTTCACTGAGGAATAGAATCGCTTCAATTTTGGATTTGAGATTTTTAAGTCTTGAAGATTTGGCTTCATTGAGTATAGAGTCTGTTTCAAAGCTTGTTAGACTGGATTGCTTCGCTCCGCTCGCAATGACGTCATAGTGCCCACTTGGAATCAGGTCTAAGCCAGCTGTCATCCCAAAGTCAAAGCCTGTGCTTGGCAGGATTTTGCTAAGCATATCTTTGTCGCTACTATCGAGGTCAGAGTTATTGAGGTTGAGGTTCATGAATCCATAAGTCTCCGTAAAAAATTTCTTGTTTGAGTTCTATTTTGCCATCATGCGCAAGGAAAATAGTTGCTAAAAACGCATTGGACCAGTTGCCGACCATATCAACCAGTTCTTGGAATTCCATTCCAGTTTTGCCAAGTAAATGCTCTGGTAAGATCACCTCAAGTTTTTCAATACAAGTTTCAAGGTCTTCAGCATGAACCAAATCCATGATATCGTCACCAACTTCAGGTGCAACAATTTCATAGCCTTCTAGGTCTAGTAATCTTTGTTGTTTGCGAATAGCACGGCTTTCTTCTTCATCACGTGCTTCTTGCAAAGCCGATATGAGATCTTTAAGTGTGACTTTACGAAAACGTTTGGCTTTTTGAATAAAGCGGCGACGCAAAGCGGCTTCAAGGTCATTAAA
>JAPPOW010000049.1 GCA_028817775.1 Candidatus Melainabacteria bacterium
ATGATAAAGTAGAGAACAGATTAGAGACTATTTTTAAATTATTTCAATCTGCTTTGGAGTGGTTAGTTCAAAATTTGACTCTACCCAGCCATAAATGCTAATATCTTGAATCCTGGGGCTCAAATATGGTCATAATGAATACTATTCCGATCTTAATTCACGAGCTTCAAGCTTCAAGAAAGAAAATTAAAGAAGCCGGTTTAGATTTAAACAAAGATAGGCGAAATCAATTGATCTCTCAGTTTGCTAGAAATGGATCAGCTATTGATAGCGACAGCCTTATTACAAGATTAGAAACCCTAAATTCAAAACCAGACGATCTAAGAACTCAACTAACAAAAATTGAGACTAGCCTAAGCCCCTACCCGCAAGCCCAAAATATAGCTAAGCTTGTTTTCAAGGGTTTAGATTTTAATAAGATAGCCGAACAGCTTTGTCTATCACTTGATCAAGTCTTTATAACGATGAGGTTTATAGAAAGAAGATTACAGAGTCCTGACAATGACACCAGCCCAATTGATGAAATAAGTGATCGAGATTGGAATAGACTAGTGGCAAGAGAAAAAGATGCACTTGAGCTTGGCTTGATTGGATTTGATAATGCTGAAGCTGCCTTGTTAGTAGATAGCACCCATAGAAGTATTTGTACCCAAAGAATTGAAGCCCTAAAGAAGCTTGGCATAAGCAAAGAGCAAAGAGCCCGGTGGTTCAAATCACAAAGTACAAGACTGGCGACTCATAATCTAGAAGAAATTAAAACAAGATACATAGATTCTGATCGCTTATTTTTCTTTTGCTTTGGAGACAATGCTTACAAGAATGAAGAATTTACTGGTTTAAACAAGAGCAAACTAAAACTTACAACTGACTTAAAATCTGCATTGAATTCACTAACTGAAGAAGAAAGGGGCTTGGTAGAAGGTTTTTTGGCTGGACAAAAACATTCAGAGCTAGCTGGGCGTTATCAAATCTCTACAGATACTGTTACTAGAAGACTAAACGCACTGAGGCAAAGAATAATAGAACTAGCATCACTACAAGAGATCAAACCACCAGTCAAGGGTATTGCTGCTGCAAAATATCGTGCTCTATCTGAACAGCAAAGAAGAATTTTTACAAGAGCTCTTGCTGGGGATAAAAATAAAGATATAGCCGCTGATGAAGGGATTGGTAATATAAGCTACGCCCTGAGTGTATGCCGTGAACAACTTGGCATCAAAACTATTGCAGCTTTCCAGCGAATGCAAGCAGCATATAGATCAATAGACACTGATAGTGAAGAATTTAAGAAAGCAAGTTTTAAGTTTTTCTATCCCAAAGGACTTAGTTGCCCTTTTCCTGATCACAGCGATGAATTTAGGAATAAACTATATCCCGTGATAATGGCTGCGCTTGATGATCACGTGGAAGGAAGAGACTCAGAACTCATCAGAAGAGTTATTTCTCAGAGGAATAGTATTGCTGCTGTTGCTAGAGAAGACAAAGTAGCAATTGGTGATTATAGAAATAGAGTTGAAAATACCAGAAGAGCTGTTCGAAGAAAAATCAAAGCTTTTGTTGAGGGTGAAATTCCGTTGACAGAACAATGGACAATCAGCTCTCTTGAAAATACCAGCGAAGCAGCGAAACAGAAACAAGAGAGGCTGTTAAACAGGGTATTCAAGGATATGCAAGCTCAAGCAAAGGCAATAAGTGAAGAAGAACTGAAATCATTATTGTATCAGCGAGCTATTGAAGAATCAGCAAAGCTTCCTGAGCCTAAAAAATCAATAATGGAAGCTTATATCCAAGGCTCTGATTCTCATATCATTGCAAAGTCCCTTGGTATTAGTATTAGCTCCTGCAATGGACACATTAATAGAGCAGCTGCAAAAATCAAAACTGGATTCAGACCAATACTTGATCAAAATATGGGAGATAGCATCAAGGGACTTGCTATTAGCCGAGAAAGCTTGACTCAAACCTTGAAGCTAGATGAACTGCCGGAGGGAGTTGGGATTGCAGAAATTAGAACTGCTATCAAGGAATTAGTGAGCCACTTGCCCAATGGTAAAAAACCTTATAGAAGAGAATACTTAGATTTATATTTGGCAGGACTAAGTATCACTGAGATTGCAAAATACTATGGTGAAGAAACTATCACGCTAACAGAAGAGCTTGAAAGAAGTGCTGACTGGATTGCCAAGAAATTAATACTTGCTTTCCCTGTAGGTTTAGCCAAAGCCTACAGAGGCGCAGGCTTTGCTCTAATGAGTGAAAAGCAGCAATTAACCTTGAGAGCAAAGCTGGCAGGTTACAAGAATGCTGAAATTGCAAAAGTCCTTGCCGAGCATTATAGTGGCTCTCGTAGAAGTGGAGTCTGGGTTGTTCTTAGTGAGATCTGTAACAAACTAGGTCTTAACAGGGAGGAATTGGATAGTATTTCAGCTGACAATAGAGAAGGTCTTATTGCCAAGATGGCACCACTAAATAGAAAGTCTTGGCTTTTGACCATGATGGAGAATGAAAATCTTTCAATAACAAGTATTGCTTTCAATGAGAGAGTACCAGAGCGTATAATAGAGAGAATCCGCCAGGCTGTTGAAGGGAGTGATTTTCTTTATCGTTATGCCTACCTTGACCATATGGATGGTTACAGCACTGAGGAACTTGCAGCTTACTATGGTACCTATACCGAAAGACTTAACGGTGGCTTTTATGTAATTAGGTCATATCTAAGAAAAATATTGCCTACTATAGTTCAAGAGGAGCTTCAGAAAGTCCATGGCTAAGCCTGAGCTTCACTAGTGTTACGAGAGATGCCCAAAATAACAGAGTACAGCTCTTGTTATAGTAGTTTCGTTAAATTAGGAAGATTTTGAGGCAATTCTATTAGCACCATGCTAGGCTTCTAGTCTGACTCAAATTAAGGTTCATGGTAATTTATTTACTTTTGTACTAAATTTAAGTTAAACCATAAGGATAAAAAATGAATAATAAATTGTATATAGGCAACCTTGAATACTCAGTCCAAAGTGATGAACTAAAAGCGGCTTTTTCGAAGTGGGAGATTAGCGACTGTATCATCATAGAGGGCAAAGGCTTTGGTTTTGTAACTTTTGCTGATGCAGATAGTGCAAACCAAGCTAAGGAAGAAATGAATAATCAAGAGTTACGCGGACGTCAAATGAAGATTGATTTTGCCCAAGAAAGAGCTAGTAGCGGCGGCTCTAGAGGGGGTAGAAGAAATGACTTTAAAAAAAGATACTAGTTATATAGCAGTTGTATCCTGACATTAATTGATAAACAGATTAAGCGAAGTGCTATTAGACAAGCATTGCTTGGAAGGCGGCGAAGTTACATAAGTGTTAGTTGATTCTACAAGCCTTTTCAAAAGCAAGATTAGTGTTGCTCATTTTCACAAACTAAAACCCCATTTCATTAACCACCGGCAGCAAAGAAATTTGATATAGCAGCAGCTCTTTGTAATCTTGGCTGCTCTTCTGGTGCTAACTCCACTTCTGTTGAAACCAAATAAGGACTAAAACGACCTGTAAACCGTTGATGTTCAGGACTGTCTTCTGGTGCAACGTGCTTAATTAAGGTCTCTGGTGAATGGTTTGAAGTGATGATCAATCTCTTTGAGTCATCGTGACAAGCATAAATAACCTCCCTAACTTCATCTTGTATTCGCTCACAAGAATTCAAATCATCCAAAACAACTACATCTGCTTGAGATAGTCTTTGGCGATCTAGTCCCTTTTCTGATAGGTCCTGATCAACAGCTGATACATAGTAAACTTTTAAACCTGCCTGAATATATTTTTTGGCTAATGCAGCTGCCAAATGAGTCTTACCCGTACCATTCTCACCATGTACGAAAAATGTCAGTGGTGAATTCTCTTCATACTCCAAGAACCTATTAGCTAACCTCAATGCTTCTTCTTGTGTCTCGTGCTTCGGTACAAAATTGACTAAATGACTTGAAAAATTGTCATCTGCAACACATTCCAATCTATTCACTGGCCTGAAAAGATCATGATCATGACTTCCAGGTTGAGAAAAAGCTAGCATGAAATCAGAAAGAAAATTTTTTCTCTGTTCAGCATCCATTGCTTGCAAATTAAAACAAGCCTTCATCACATCCGAAACTTCAATTTCTGGATACTTTTCCCGAATTTGTTCAAAAATTGCGGGACTAATTTTGCTTTCTGATGATCTAAATCGTTCGGTTTCAGCCCAACGTTCAACTGTCTCATCTAATTTTAATTCGCTTTCATCGTGACCAAATGAACATTGAAAAAATAATTGTTGTGGTTCTTCCTTTCTGCGCCGAGCAGGTCTAGATTCTGCCTCAACAGGACGAGGTGTAACAACATATGCAAATCTACTGCTTTCTATCACTCAGGAGATTATAGCACTCTCTCAAGATAAAAATTTAGGGTCATATCCGCACAACGCACGCTTCGCTTTGGTTAAGATTTTCCCCTAAATATAGTGGATGAAATGGGGCAGTTCCACTCGCCTCCACAGAGTTTAATTTTACCTATTCGATCCCGGACGGAGCCACTCTAAAGGCTCCGTTTTCCTAGTATAGTGAGCCAGCTCTGCTGGCTATAACCGTCCTCGGTGGCGCTTTGTTTGTCCTCGAGTTTACCCGGGCGGTAGAATGGTGGTGGGGGCGGAGTGCAAGAAGTTGTCGACTTGATTTTTAAAGCTAGCCCTGTTTTTTGAGTTCTGGCAACAACAATTCACTAATAACCTTAGGAGCTTTCTGTATGCAAAGCAAGTAGGAGACCACACTTCTATCTGGGGAATTAATTCCCTGCTCCCATTTCCTTACAGTCTCTAAACCAAAACCAAAAGTATCAGCAAAAACTTTTTGAGTCATCTTCAATTGCTTCCTAACTTTTTTGACATCAAACCCTGAACGCACAGTTTTAACCGTTGAAGGTTTTCTGAGAGCCTCTTCTATAGACTCAATTAATTCTGTTCCTAGTGATTTTCTTTTCATAGATCCTCCATAACTTGTTCAACCAGTTTAGTTAAAATTTTCCTTAGCGTATTTTTTTCTGCCTCTGATATGTTTTCTATGTCAGATTTAGCAAAAGCACCAAGCATGATGACAAGAATATTATTGGAGTAATGATAAAGGACTCTTAAGCTCCCGCTTTTGCCTTTGTTTGACTTCCTTGGGCTCCAACGTAATTTCCTAACACCTCCTGTTGATCTGATTATTGGTCCAGCAGTTGGATTTTCAGAGAGATAGTCATATAACTCATCCAAATCCTCAGTAGTTAAAAGTTTTTTGGTGTCTTTTACGAACTTTGCCGTAACTTTAACTACTACTTTTGCCATCAATGACTAGTATACCATACTACAGGTATAATATACCACTCCATGGTTAAAAACATGTTAATCAGTTGAAAATAGACTTCTTTTAGTATTTGTGAACGACAATGTGGTATTATTACTACCTCGTATTGACATGCCAAATCCTGCAGCAAATCAAACCCATACAATTAGTGATTGGCTTCTGAGCTGCATGATAGAAGCTCCAGCTGCGGTATCGAGTGAAAGAGCTGACCCTAAGAGCGAACATCAAAGAAGGCAAAATGCTCTACTTCATGCTCCATCCCCAACAAACTGGGACTCACTGACCAAGCAAGCACACCAAGAACTACAATCATCAATCTCACGTTGTGGTTATGATGAGCAGGTTTCTGCTTCAAGTAAGCAAGCAAGTTTAAATCAGATCGAAGACTTTATTCGACAATATGGTTTTGTTCCAGATTCAGTTTTATCAGAGCCATTAAAGAATGCGTTAGATGATTTAAGAAAGCAAGGCAGAATGATACCCGCGCTAGAAGCAGCAGCCGATACAACAACTGCTGTTGCAAACTTGATTAATGAACTCTATCGTGAATACGGTCTGGAAGATGAGAAGATAAACGAATCTATGCTGCTACTCTTTGAAAGGCTCATTTTAAATGGTCAATGTCCTCTTCGCTTAGCCTTCAATTACTCTGCCATAGCTAGATTAATTCCAAAAATTACTGAAGACGATAGGTATCTTAATCTTCTAGAATTTGGAATTGACAATACAGAGGATTCAACACTTAGAGCACTAATGGCAAACTTACTTCTCAACGAACTACTACCTTCATCTATAGCTCCCTCTGGCTCTTTAAACTCTGCTGATGAAGGACCACCTATTGCTCTACGCTTGGATGATGAAGGTATGAAGGCGTTCTATGAGTATGTCAAAAAAGCAGAAGAACAATGTCAGATTGACAGAGAAGAGCTTAGAGCCAAAATTGCAGAAGATGAACCATATCGCGATGAATTAATTAGGTTGATGAGGATTACACTCAAAGGATCTCACCAAGCTCTCCTCACCAACCCTCTCTACATTAAGCGTTGTGGTGATTTGATAAAGCCCTACTGTGACGATTATTTAAGTTTGTTGATTGACAACTGTATAAATTCCATTTTTTCAGAGACCGAGTATGAATCAAGGAGAGGACTAAAGCCTTCTGGATTTGCCTTAGATGCTTGTAAACAATTAGAGCAAGAATTAGAATCGGTCCTTGAAGTTGATGAAGCTTTGAAGCCAAGGCTAAGTGATCTTTTAGATGAATTAATTTATCTAGCTGATGGAAATACTCAAAGACTTATCACTCTGATTGGGGATCTAATTTAAAACCTTAGCTTAATCTTGTAGCTTTGATATTAGCTGTAAGCATTATTAAGAGTAACTTTCAATAAAGCTTTCTGCAAATTCAAAATTACCATCATTGAAATCCAAGACTTCCTTAGCTTCATCGGGACTTCGCACCAGATGATCTGGACTTAAATCTTCATGACACGAAATAGTTTCGCCACTAGGCAAAGTAAAAATAGCTTTATCAAATTGTTTTTCATCCTCAGGTACTAAATCATCAACATTTAAACTTTGACTATCATCACAACCACTCATCTCAATTTTTACGGCAAGATCTAAATCACAGAGATTTTCAAAACAAAGATCACCTAGCTGATAGTTAAGTGAGTAAACATCAGGCTCTTCTTTAACTAAAGCTTTTGGACAGATCAGCTCCCGACATAACTTACCTTCATACTCAACATAGGCTTCCAAAGAAGCATATAAAGCATAGCTATGCTCTTTCATATAATTACCGGCATCATCACTTGCATACAGTCCACCAAGCTCCTCTTGGATAAACTTAATCCTGTCATCTCCGTTAAATGAGTTTGCTTTGATCACCAGACCATAAAGATAGTCTCTCATAGCCTCTAAGCCTTCTCCATTATTAGCTTCAACTTGATCTTTAATTTGCTCAATAAGTTTTGCCAGGTCTGGCGATGTTTGCAAACCTTGGTTAAGATTAGCAAACAATGCATAGTCTTCTCGAACCTTAGAATTAGGCTCAAGAAAAATCATATGGTAATTGCTCTGTTTGAGACCTAAAGCACCCCTATGCTTTTCAGCTGTCTCCTTAATATTGTCTGTTGCATTGCCCCATTTAACTTCGTAAATATCTCTTTCACCATCTCGTCTAGTTACAGCATAATCAGCTCTCATTCCGTAATAAGCTCTCTTGGGGTCTACAACTAAACAATATTGTGGTATCACTTTCTCCTTAGGAAATCGAGAAAGAAGAAGCAAGCCAACAACTTGTTCAAAACAATCTCCCTTAAGGTAATTAACATTACGTGATTTATCAAGTGAGAGATGTGATCTGACAGCTTTCTTAGATGATCTTGCAGCAAATTCTCTTGCTTGCTCCGTGGCAGCTTGAAATTTCCTGGGCAACCTTTTGTTCGTAAGCCCTTGTCCTAAGCTTGATCTAACTGGCTTAAGAATTTTTGAAAGAGTTCTACCCTTTATTAATCCTCTACCCCCACAGTGACAAGCACTAGATATCGAAGACCATGTTTCATCAAGGTTGGGAACCGGCTCCTTGGATCCAGCATGAGGAAACCTACCATGAATTCTATAAAATTCCTTGGCAGCCCTGATGATCATTTCTTCGTTTAAATTAGCCTTCCTTTTCTTTTTCAATTGAAGGCCTAATAACTTTTCAACTTTTGCTTTATCACATTTTTTTGCAACTGCTGTAGAGATACAAGATTTTGTTCGTCTATAAAGAGTCACAGTCACTCCATTTCCTGTAAAATCACACTCATCTGCAACCCAGCTATCTATATCTCCAGTCAAATCATCACATCTCGCTTTAAGAGCCATTGGGGACCCTTCATAACCTAGATTATTACTGAGATTCCCACCATTGACTGCGAATTCAGTCTTTTTATCTAATTCGGGATAGCGCGTTTTAAGTTTGAATAAAGTTTCTAAATCTCGTTCATCTTCAACTTTAATAGCAGCAGTATCTCCCCCACCAAATGAGCGTCTAAAAAATTTTACTCTAACCCCGTT
>JAPPOW010000092.1 GCA_028817775.1 Candidatus Melainabacteria bacterium
ATTATATACCAAGTGGAATGCAGAAATTTATTGAGGTTGGCGGTAATTTCCCTGCTAGAGTCAAACTCAAAGGTAATAGTCTTAAGCAGACCATGAAAGTAGCTCTGCAATTGGATGAGGCTGATAATTTTGTTTATGGTGATTGGTTCGTAATGGATCCTGAGGCAAGTAAAGTGAGATTGGTCACTAATTTAACCATCACTCCGCAATTGATTCTTTCTGATGATTCAAAGTTAGTTTTTATCAAAGGTGGAGGAGATAGCAAGATCAAGACCAAGGTTCGTTCAAGTTTTCAGGTGGAAGACTATCGTAGCAAAGACGATATGAGTTACTTCCTTAGTTTTAAAACTAAGGCTAGTGATGGACCGCAGAATATGGCTTTGGTTGAGCCACATATCAAGCCGCTTGAACCAATGAATTTGGCTGTGGGTATCGGTGACTTGACTTGTGATACCTTTGGTAATTCATTTGATAGGCAAACAATTTGTGAATTTAATTTTGATAAAGCTGTCGCCCAGAAATATGGTATCGGTGATCTCAATGCTAAGAATATCAATGTGGATTTGCTATCTATCGCTCACAAACCACTTGAGGTGCAGGTTTTACTAGAGGAAGGTGATTGGAATACTATTCCTTATCGTAAGGCGCGTACTGATATCACTGCCAACGGCGACTATATTTATTTGCGGGATAGCAAAGCAAGAGTTGCTGATGGCATTGTCCGTGGAGAAGTAGATTTTAATTTCAAGACTTTCGATTCCAAGTTTAAGCTTGTCGGGCGTGATTTGCCAGCACATGATTTTGCGCAGGGGATTTGGGGTTTTGGTTCTGAGGTGCCAGAGGGCTTTGTTAGTGGGGTTTTTGAGGGGACTACTCAGGGTATTTTGCCTGATCCGATGTTCTATAACCTTGAAGGTAGCACTAACTTGATTCTTAAGGAAGGCAAGCTGTCACAGTTGGTACTGATGCAGAAGGTACTTACTGCAGTCAACACATTGGATAATTTTGATCTCAACAATATTTTTCAAACCTTGGTCACTTTCAAGGGTGGGACTTTTGATCACATCATTAGTGGAATAAGTTATGATCACGGGGTGATGAGTTCTGAGAAACTCTTGCTTAAGGCTGACCAGGTAGAACTCAATCTCAATGGCTACTTTGACTATAATAAAGATCAGCTTTGGGTCAAAGGCCAGGGCTTAATCCCTAAAAAATCTCGTAGTATCTTACAAGGCTTGGGTATTGGTAAACTCAATCTTGGTAATTTATTAGCGATGGACGATCTCAGTAAAAGCGGCTCTAAAGAGAAACGTTTCTTTGATTTCTTGATGATTGGCCCTATTAGTGATCCGGATAAATCAGCTGAGAGTCTTAAGTCAAATTTCAAATGGCAGTAGCCATTTGAAATTTGAGGCGGTATGGAAGCTTCGCTTCCTGCATTATGCTTTGCTGCGTATGGACTTCGTCCTGCTGTCAGCAGCGTTAGCATTTGCAGAGGCGTAGCCTCATATGCAGAGAGCATTAGCGACCATACGCCAATAACTGTAATGCCTTGTCTTTGCTCTTTAGACTTTCAATCTTCCCCATTTCTATTGCAAACCTATTCTTACGCTTCTCTAACCATTGAGGATAACGTTCATCATTCATAGCTGCCTGCATCCACTCTAGAGTCTGAGTTTCTATCTCAAAATCATATTCAGCGGCAAAGCGAGCTGCTCTATAGATCCTGGTTGGATCATCAATAAAGCTATCCTTGTGAAAGACTCTGACTAATTTGTTTTGCAGGTCAGAGATGCCACCAGCGTAATCTAAGATCTCTCCAAAGGGATGTTTGGATTTCATTGGGTTAATGGATTCAAGCAAAGCATTGATGGTAAAATCACGGCGTGGGATATCATCTTCAAAATTATCAATGATAGTTATTTGCGGGAAATCAGCTGCTTCTGGGTAAACTTCGGTGCGGGTGCTAGCTAGTTCAATACTATAGTCAGGGATCTCTGGGTCCTTGATTTTGACAGTGCCAAATTGTTTGAAAGTTTCGGTGATTTCAAAGGTCAGGTGTTGGGGATGATGATCCTGACGAAATTTTTGAAAGCGCTCAGCAAATTCAATTGCGTTGGTGTTAAGCACTAGATCAATATCAAAACATTCTTGAGCTGGCACTTGATGAAAGTCCTGCATCAAGTGATTACGGACATAACCACCAACTATATAGGCTTCATGACCAAGACTATAGGCTGCTGTACCTAATTCTTGTAGAAAAATCTTGGCTTGATCTGAGATCATAATGCTTCAATGATATCAAAGAAGTTAGGGAATGAAGTTGCTACAAACTCAACTTGTTCAATATTGATAGGCTTATTGGATTTGAGAGCTGCAATGGCTGAACTCATTGCTAGTCTATGGTCTCCATCGGCACAAATACTATCTTCTACTGGCTCAAATGCTTGACCCACCCTACCTTCAATAATCATGCCGTCATCAGTATCTTCTACTTTGACCCCAAGAGCTTTGAGCATATTAACTGTGCTGGCAATGCGGTTAGATTCTTTGACCTTAAGTTCAGCAGCATCTTTAATTACAGTAGTACCTTCAGCTTGAGCAGCAAGAATTGAAATCACTGGGATCTCATCAATTAGACGAGGAATGATATCTCCTTCAATTGTTGTTGCTTGAATCTTGGAGCTAGAAACTACAATATCAGCAATCGGTTCATTGTTGACTTCAGTTTCATTCTCTAGCTTGTAACTAACTTTCATGGCATCAAGCACATCGATGATACCGGTGCGGCTAGGATTAATACCAACTCCTTTGAGTTTAAGCTCAGCATCATCAAGAATAGCTGCAGCAACCATAAAAAAGGCCGCTGAGGAAATATCTCCTGGTACTACTATATCTTTGGCGATTAGCTTAGAGCCTGGTTCTAGTGAGACTTTGAGCCCGTCGACTTTTAAATTTGCACCAAAGCTCTGCATCATTCTCTCTGTATGATCACGAGATTTCTCTGGCTCGCTAACAACAGTCGTGCCTTGTGCATTGAGTCCAGCTAGTAGGATACAGGACTTGACTTGGGCTGAAGCAATCTTAGATTCATGTGAAATTGCTTGTAGTTGAGAGCCGCCGTGAATTTTAAGAGGTGCTTTACCATCACTACTATCTATCTTGGCGCCCATCTTAGCTAGTGGTTCAGTGACTCGCTTCATTGGTCTACTGGAGAGTGACTCGTCACCAGTTAGGGTGGTGTCAAATGGCAATCCAGCAAAGAGCCCACAGAGTAGACGCATGCCAGTACCAGAGTTACCTAAATAAATATCCTCACTAGGAGCAGTAAGTGCGCCCATGCCTTTGCCCTCAATAGTTACTTCTTTAGTAGATTCATTGAAATCAATCTTGACTCCAAGCGCTTGAAATGCTTTCATGGTGCAAACACAATCTTCACCAGTCAGAAAATTGCTGACATGAGTAGTACCTTCTGAGATAGAACCAAAAATTATTGAGCGGTGAGAGATTGACTTATCACCAGGGATATCAATTTCTGCCCGAGCAGCTTTGTTTAGAGCTTGAACTTGTTTATTTGCCATTATTGAATAACCAAAGGAGAGGCAGCAGTGATCTTACCAGCAATAGCTGAAGCTGCTACAGTAGCAGGACTTGCCAGATGAGTTCTAGCACCAGCACCCATACGACCAGGGAAGTTACGGTTGGTAGAGGAGATACAACGGTTTTGAGGAGCAACGACACCCATGCTCATACCAAGGCAAGGACCACAACTAGCGTGAGTCCAAAGTGCACCAGCATCTTGGAAAATATCATGCAAGCCTTCACGTTCAGCTTGACGTTTCACTTCTTGAGAGCCTGGAGTAATGATTGTTGGAATACTTACTTTCTTGCCTTTGAGTATTTCAGCGGCGATACGCAGGTCAGAGATTCTGGCGTTGGTACAACTACCAATGAAAGCTTGGTCTAATTCTAAATCTGCAACTTTATCACCTGGCTGCACGCCCATATATTCTAGAGCTTTGTCCTCAGCTCCCTCGGGTATAGCACCACTAATCTGGGAAGCCTCACCAGGATTGATACCCCAAGTAACCATTGGCTCAAGCTCTGAGATATCAAGCTCTAGTTCAGCATCATAAGTGGCGTCTGGATCAGCTTTAAATTGAGACCACTTAGCTTTAAGCTCTTCAAACTCAGCGTCATCAATTTGCTCTCTACCTTTAAGGTATTCAAAAGTAGTATCGTCTGCTTCAATCATGCCACTAGTTGCACCAGCTTCAATTGCCATATTACAGACAGTCATGCGCTCCTCCATATCGAGGGCTTGAATCGCCTCACCGGTGTACTCCAATACATAACCAGTACCACCTTTAAAAGTGATCTTTTCGATGATAGCTAGAATAATGTCCTTGGCGTAAACTCCAGCTTTGCGTTTGCCTGTGACATTGATACGCATTACTTTAGGTTTCTTGAGTAATAGGCATTGTGACAACATAGCACCAGCATTGGCTGTAGTGCCGATACCAAGTGCAAAACAAGCAAAAGCACCATTGGTACAAGTATGCGAATCACCACAACAAAGAGTCATGCCTGGTTGCACGTAGCCGCGTTCTGGAGCAACAATATGGCAGATACCATTTTCACCAATATCAAAGTGTCTAATACCATGTTTCTTAGACCACTTACGTAATAGATCAGCTTGGATCGCTGTAGCCGTATCTTTGGCTGGAGCCACATGGTCATTAATAGATAAAATTCTTCCTGGGTCAAAAATTCTGCCGCCAAATTCTTCATCGATTTGGATTGCACCCTGAGGAGTTGTGATCTCATGCGCCACGATTTGGTCCATAAAAATCAAATAATTATCACCTGGCAGTTCTTCAACTGCGTGTGCGTCCCAGACTTTTGTGAATAAATTTTTGCCCATGGCTAGCGATTATATCACCTTGCCTGCACAATCATATTAATCCTAAGGATTTGGCAAGCAATCTCAGTAGCAATCTTGAAAGCAGAGAGCTTAACTTCGAGCGGGTCCAATATACCAGCTTCCACTAAATTAACAACTGAACCAGAATCTAGGTCAATACCAAGTTGTGGATTTTTGAGTTTGGCTTTGAGTTCTGCGGAATTGAAACCAGCGTTGCCCACTATCTGATCGAAGATTGAGTTGAGGGCAGCAAGCATAATTTCAATACCCATTTGAGTTTCTTCATCTTGGTTTTGATCTTTGAGCTCTTGAAGTGCTGGGATCAAGTTGAGTTCACAAACTCCTTCACCCAAGACATAACCAAGATTGGTTGCAGCAGCGAGCGAGCGGCAAGCATCAATAGTGATACGCTGCCGTTCTTCTAAGATAGTAGGAGTTTGAGCTGAAACCAAAATACTAGCGCGGCTAGATTTTGGTCCTTGGAAACTATAGCCGCTAAGATCTTCCATCTGTTTAATTGAATCAAGTGGGTTAACAAGTGCTTTGATTGATTCAATATCAGAGTTGATTAATTTACTGCGGGTGGTAACTACTGAACCGGAAATCTCTTCAAGTATTCTCATGTCTGAGTCTCTAACATGAGTCAGTACAAAGACACCTTCGCGAGCGAAGTATTCTTCAACTCTTGCAAACATTGATGAAGAGGAGATTACAGCTTTGACACCTGATTTGATAATTTTCTTGGCTGTTTCCATCAAAGCTTGAATATTGTTTTCGTACTTACGCACACCCTCGTCAGTATTGACAGCTTCACTGCTCATTGGCTCTGGCTCTAGTGGTCCTTGTACCAAGAGTAATGGTGCCTGCTCAAAATTTTGACTATAGTTAAAATGAGTACGCTTCTTAATAAAGTGTCCCTCAAGTACTTGTGACTTGTGACCGCTTTGTGCAAAGACCGAGCCAGCAAGTTTCTCAGCATCCTTAACTATATATAGTGCTTCAAGGATTAAACCCGTCAGATCTTCATCACCGCGTGCTGCGATTTTGGTGATTGCTCTAAGCGCGGGATCACTAAGCTCATTGACTTGCATGGCACTTGCTTTGAGTTCTGTTTGTACTTTGCGAGCAGCTAGTTCTAGCGCTTGCGCTAGACGATTTGGATTTGCACCGGTGTTAACTTTGTCCATTGCTGCCTGCAGCATTGAATCACACAAAATTGCAACGGTGCTAGTACCATCACCAACTTGAGTTTCTTGAGATTTGGCTGCTTCAACAGCCAACTTGGCAGCAGGGTGTTCAATTTTTATATTAGAAAGAATCTCAACGCCATCATTAGTACATGAATAGCTGCCAAGTTCATCCACTAACAATACATCTAGACCTTTGGGTCCGATGCTAGCTCTGACCGGGGCCATTGCTGAGCTGATTGCAGCTATATTGGAGGCTAGGATATCTGTGTAATTCAGGGTTTTGCTCATAGGGCTAATTTTAGCTTAGTCAGGATAATCTCGGCTTGCATAAATCTCAGGCAGTCTGTTAAAATAACACCTTTAGTGATTACTAAGTCTGCAAATATTCCCATCTTGGACCATCCTTATGACTCTATAACTTATAGAGCGATTGATTCTTCGGCAAAGGGTTTACTTGAAGAGCAAGTGCAAAGAATGAATGAACTTGGTTTTAGGCTTGAGCTTGCGCCAGAGATTGAAGCCACTACAGAGAATGCTAACGCTGAGGCTTTTGTAGACCATTTGAATGCTAAAAATCAAACTTCATATTTGCCTAGGTTTAAAGCTTTGTGGCAAGAAGCTGAACAAGAAATTGTATGCGGCATAATTGAATTAATTTTTGATAAAACTAATCCAATTGATTTTGTTAATGCAATTAGAGACTTTAAGCTCTACGCTAAAAAAATTGCCAGAGATTTTGGAACAAGTTTAAGTTTCTTTGATCATAATGATGCAGCTGTCTTTCCTTCGATGCATATCAATTTTAGTCTTTGGGAAGGAGATCAGAATTTGTTTGCTGAAGCTCCTGGCAAAAGCAAAAAGCAAAGTGCTGGACTGAGAAGGCTTGCTTGCTTTGTTATAAATCGTTTTATGAGGGATTTGGCTGAAGCTATTTTTCTTTTTAGTTCTGGTAGTTTGTCCTTAGACAGACTGATTCACAACGGTGGTTTTACGAAGTTCTTTTCTTGGCAAACAGTATCTCGAGATACCAAGTTAATTGCAGTGGCAAAAACAAGACCAAATTCTTTGTTGATTAGAGATGTAGATGGTGAACCTCAATACGCTAGAGCAGAAATACGTTTCTCTGATGCTTCTGGGCTTGATAGCGTCAAAACTTTATTCATTGTTCGCTCAATCACAGATTCACTAGATTATTTAATCAGAAAGTATGATGAGGAGCTTGAGCACCGTCAAGCTGGCGAGACTGTCTCTCAAGTTCTAGAAAGATGTATTGAGGCTGAAGCGGAAGATCCTGAGATCGTGGGAGCTGCTTCTACTGGTGATTATTATGATCATCAAAGAGAAGAGGATAGAATGGCTTACTTCTTTCTTGATGACAAAACTAGTAGTCCAGTAAGTGATAAGGCCAGCATGACTGTGCCAAGAAATACTTTCTCTAATTCAGACAGAATGAGAGAGATGCTTAGTGATGATTTACACGCTATGGTTTGTCCTAGTTAAAGACAGAGCTTGCTCTTCTTTCAAAAAATTCCAAGATGCGATTTAACTCAGCTAAATTCCTTAGACTAAGATCTAAGTCATGGTGTTCTAGATCTTAGTTTCATCTTGCTTGTCAAAATAGCTGACATGATTAAAGCTGATAGATTTAAGTTTTCTCTCAGTAGCTTGGGCGCCTGCTTCTGGAGCTGCAGAAGATAGATCAAATTCAACTCTAGGTTTGGTTTTTGGCTCACCGCTTTCAGTCAATACAGAGACATTACAATGAACAAGGTTTTGATCCTGACTATCTAATTCTTGAGCCCAGCGGAGTCCTGCTATTCTTCTGTCTGCCGGTAGTTGCAGAGGAGACATTAGTTGGTCTATTAGAAAAGTTTCTCCGAATATCAGACAAATTGCTTCCCATTCGGCGCAGCTGCTATCACAAAGTTATTGTTGTTTTGCTTTGCAAAACGAAAAGGCAACGTGAATCCGATATGAGAAGCAATTGTCTGAATTCTCCAAAACTTTTCTTAGACCCCAGCAGATTCTCTTTTCGCGAGTCTCAAGAAGTGTGCACAAAACAATTTCTTGGACAAAACATTTGCAGGAAAATCAATACTAGCAAGATCAAAGATCTTGCCTATTTTCCGAAACCGTTTTTCCGAAAATTCGTTTTGTGCTAAGCTTCGGACTCCTCGCAGGATGACCGTAAAATCAAAGATCTAAAGATAAGCAAGAATTATCTATGGTAAAAAACTTTTGCAATTTTAACTGAA
>JAPPOW010000071.1 GCA_028817775.1 Candidatus Melainabacteria bacterium
TAGTATATGTGGCCTAGCATGGCTTATTGGTGCAGCTAGCAAAAGCATTATGAGAATAGTAAGTTTTTTGAGCAACTATTCAATTTATTCCCAGCATGTTATTCTTTTCTAGTGTTAACGATGGAGATTCAGCATAATACCGATATTTCTAAGCTTACAACGCTACGTGTCAAAGCTAGCGCTGAGCTTTTTGCTGCCCCTAGTTCTGTTGATGAACTGCTTGAATTATTTCAAGAAATCAAAGCAAATAATTGGACTTGGAATATTTTAGGAGCAGGCTCCAATACTTTATTAAGTTCGCGTCCACTCAAAGGCATTCTCGTTTCAACTAATAATCTAGACTTTGTCAATAAAATTGATGATACTCACTATGAAGTGGGGGCTGGTTTGCGTATGCCCAAATTCTGTGCTTTGATGAGCCGTGAAGCTTTGAGTGGCACTGAGTTTATGGAGGGCATCCCTGGTTCTATTGGTGGTGGTATTGTGATGAATGCTGGCGCTCATGCTGCTGAGATCTCTGATATTTTGGTCGCTGCCAAGTTGTTAAATCTAAAAACCTTGGAGCTTGAAGATTGGAGCAAAGAAGATTTGGGTTTGGAGTATCGCCGTTCGAAAGTTAATCCGCAGACTCATTTGATTGTTTCTGCTGCTTTTGAACTTAAACCTGGTAATAAAGACCAGATTCGTGCTCTAGTTCAAGCGAACAATACGGCTCGTACGACTCGTCAACCAATTAAATCATTCACTTGTGGTTGTACTTTCAAGAATCCCAAGGTGGGTTATGGTGCTGGTCAGTTGATTGATGAACTTGGTATCAAGGGACATAAGGTGGGAGACTTTATGATCTCTAATTTGCATGGAAACTTTTTTGAAAATCAAGGTGAGGGGACTTCATTTGAGTTTTGTGAATTGATGAAGTTTGTTCAAGTTAAAGCTAAAGTTGATAAGGGGATTGAATTGAAGCCTGAAGTTAAACCTATGGGTGAATTTTCTGAAGATGAGATGGAGATTTGGTCTTAGGCTTCTTCTTCGCTGCTGGTTTGGTGATCATCAAACCACATCATAGTATGCGCTCCAGCTAGAACCACTAAGCCTGTGCCTAATAGTGCATATAAACTAGGAAACTTGTGCATCTCATTAATCAATTCTTGTACTATGTTTTCTATCATTTCCTGACTCCTTTTTTAAGACTACCACTGCTGACCAATAGAAAGCAATGCTTAACATGAATATACTAAATATCGAGAGGGGGCCAATTCTGATTTCCTCTTGAAATAATGCTGTAATAAATGCTGAAACGATTATGCTACCTAGAGCTGTAAGTATTGTACTGGTTTGTTTCTTCTGGTTATTATTCATAAATAAGTCCTTTGAAACTATTGATAGCATAAATAAATTTAAAAGTGTTGAAATTAGGTGTCTGCCACATCCGTCTGTCATCCTGAGGAGCCAGTATGGCGACGTCAGGATCTCATGATCAATGACTGAAGCTCATCCAAAATGCTTGGCGCATCCTCATCACCAGAATAAAAATAGTAAGTTTTATTCACTAACACCGAACTAGCTTGCTCACCAGCTTTAAGAACTTGTGTTGGAATTAGTTTTGGAAATTGTACTTTGATCACATCGCCGCGTTTATAAAAATCTTCTTTCCAAGGAAAGTGGTTGTGATAATCAAGCTCTTGTATTTTACTTAGTAGTTCTGTTGCTGGCTTTGATTTATTAAATTTGGTTTGGAATAGCTGGTCTGGATTGCTTGAGTCATGAATGATAGTTGTTTCAACCAAACCACTAGCAAAGAACCTGTGCTCTGAAATTCTATCTGCTGAAATACCACGCTTTTGGACTGAGAACAATAATTTATCCTCTGCAGGCATGGTGCAGCTAGTAAGTATTAAACTGAGAATAATTAATAAGGATCTCATACAGCTAATTGTAACTGATCTCCTGTCATCCTGAGGGAAGGCGAAGCCTTGCCGTCAGGATCTCATTGTAGTAGCGCTGGGATCCTGACGTCACAACTTCGTTGTTCCTCAGGATGACAAAATTAAAGCTTGAGTTGAGATTTAAGCTCACTAATATGATCATAATGAGTCATATCAAACTGTACAGGAGTAATAGATACTTTGTGGTTCAGTAGGGCAAAACCATCCGTACCATCTACTTCTAAGCCTTCTATTGGGTTACCAGCTAGCCAGAAGTATTTATTACCACGTGGGTCTTGACGTTCTTCGTAATTCTCTTCGTAAGCGCGGTTACCAAGCTTGGTCAATTCAACTCCTTTGTAGTCAGCGCGCGCGCCTGGAGGTAAGTTGATATTGATAAAAGTTTTCGGTGGGATCAATGCTGGCAAGTCATTGTTGTTAACAAAATCTAGTACCCAAGAAGCGGCATCTTCAAATTCCTTGGAGCTATAGCTGTATAGGGAAGTAGCTACTGAAGGCACGCCTAGTAACATTGCTTCCATCGCTGCTGACACTGTGCCGGAGTAAAGTACATCAATACCAAGATTCGGTCCGTGGTTAATTCCAGAGACCATTAAGTCAAACTTGATGTCTTGATAGAGTGCACCAAGTGCAACTTTAGAACAATCTGCTGGAGTACCAGAAGTCATATGTGCTGCTTTGGTATTAGCTATCATGTCGCTAGTTTTAGCTGGGCTAACCATAAGTGGTTTGTGTAAACTCATTGAGTGACCAGTTGCTGATCTCTCACGATCTGGAGCGCAAACCCAGACCTCGTGGTCTTGAGCTAAGGTTGCAGCCAGGGCACGAATTCCTTCAGCCCAAATTCCATCATCGTTACTAACTAAAATTTTCATCTGGTTAATTATATTATGCCCAGATTATTAGCGTGAAAACGCTCTAGATAATTAAGATAGGCGACCACCAAATGGATTAAAGAATGCAGCTTGTCTTCTTTGCTCTTCGCTGCGTCTATCTCCAATTGGATCATAGCCAAGTAATTCTTCAATTAAAGTTCTAGCAGGATCTTTGCTGTTAGGATTTGCAAAACTACCAAAGTCATCAGCTGAAATTAAACCCATGATTCTATCGAAGCTGGCAAACATATCTGGGTAAGATTGACGCATTTCTCTATCTAAGCTGCTATCTGCCACTGTTCTAGTTGGTGGCTGTTGAGTTGAGCTAGCTGGTCTTGCTGCTTCTGGTTGGCTAGTTCTATCACTAGCTGCAAACTGTGAGCCTTCTTTTTCTTCTTCAGTGTCAATGTGAGCCCTGCTATGTGCTTCTAAGTAATTTAAGTCTGAAGCAAAACCTTCAACCATATCTACATAGTCTTGAAAATGATGCGCAGGTGTTACTGGGCTTGCGCGATAGACCCCATATTTTTTGAGGAATTTTATTGCTTTATCTCTTCCAGCTATTAATTGACTATAAGTATGCTTGCTATCTGGATCATAAGATTTGTAGTTTTGATAGTTTTCTTCTTTAGTGATGAGTGCTTTTTGTATCGCTGCCATAAGAGGAGCACCACCATTAAGAAATTCTACTTCCTCAGCTTCAGGGTCTTTAACAATTTCCGGGCTGCGCAAGACTTCAATAATTTGTTGATCGGTAAACTCTGTATTACCAGCTTCAAGACCCTGGAATGCCGAACGAACTAAATCTTTGAGTGCTTCAGGAAAATCAGGTGGTAAGCTTGTTGAACCTTTTGCAGGTAGCGCTAATTTTTTACCAGCTTCACCTGGGGTGAAATATGCCTGAAGGCCTAGTTCCCTAATTAATCCCAAGTTTGCAGTTCTAGTTATATTACCGTCTTTGTCTTTGCTTACAATTGGTGCTAGAGCTTTTGGGTTGTAAGCAAAATAACTCATAGTACTTGCCCCTGTATCCCATAATTCTTCTGGCATATTTGCTTGGTTACCATTCTTCTGGACGGTTGAAGCTGTAATTTGAATTGCAGTAGCCACATCTTGGAAATTATCACTAGCATTAACTGCATCGACGATGTTGAATTCACCCTTGGCTTCGTTGAATAATGATTTAACTAAACCGACATTGAATCTACTATCACCAATACCTCTTGAAAAATAGTTGAGCGCTTCTCTAGCTTCGGTATCACTAAAGACTTCAGCCAGATCTCCAAGTTCACCACTTCTCATAAAGCGAACCATTTCTGCTTCAAGATTACGTTTACCCTCATCGCTTCTACCTGACTTGTGAATTAGATCATGTAAGTAATTGATTGAAGTTTTGAATCTATCAAACATTACACTCGGATCCGTAGTTTCAGGGTCCATGCCTGCAGCCATAGTTTGCTCAGATCTGGCAGTTTTCTTGGCTTCTCTAAGTAAGGCTGTAAGTAGGTTGCGTTTCCCCTTCTTTGAAAGCTTGTCCCAGTCTTGTCCTTTGAGACCAAATACTTCAATTGCTTCAGCTATGTCAGTATTGCCTTCTTGGAAGTCAGCTAGGGGGTTTTCAAGAGTGTATAGTGCTCTACTAAGAGATCTTTTGGTGATATCATCGTGGGCAGCAATATTAGGTTGGATGCTAACTGCCTCAAGAGTCGCTTGTAATTTAGGATCGTAGTCATAGTCTGCCAGATTGATAGTTTTGTTTTTTGCTTTAGCTCTCAGGTTTCTAATCAAACTATTGAACTTATCCATTTGGGCTTCTGCTACTGATTCGTCATAAACATAGTCAGTGGTTTTGAGCATTTCTTGGAAAACTTCTGGATTGTCAATCTCTTCTAAGTTTTGCAAGTGTGCAAGTAGAGTTCTAGGCTCATCTTGTTTATTTGCTGGCAAAGTATCTTGTGCTCCAGTGATAAAAGCGTGCCATTCTTGAGCGTTATGCTCACTACTTGGGATATTGCTAAAGTCAAAAGCTTGATCTGTAGTACTTTGTTTTTTGAGTAATTTGGAAGCCATTGCGCTTGGAGCTGCTACTGCACCTGAGTATAATAACCAAAATTCTTCGTTGTCTAATTCTGCAAACTCTGTTTCACTTTTGTCGTTCTCGCTAGTTCTATTTAAGCGGTGTCTTAATTCTGTTTCTAGAGCCTGGTTGCTGGCAGAAGTGAAGCCATCTGTTCCTTCAGTAAAGCTTGCTTTGAGTTGATCTCTAACAGCTTTGACTTTCTCCGCAATCTCACTACCCTTACCAAAGATATTGTCTAATACACCTCTAACACGGCTTAGTTCATCAGCCAAGTTCATACGTTTGAGCGCAAGGTCTTCTGGTGAATCTGTTTCTGCAAGAGGGGCTCTATCAAATTGATCTGCACGCTTAACGGCTGCTTTCTCCTTTTTGACATCTTCGCTATCAGTTTCTAGTGGGATGTAGGCATCTTGCCTGTCATTGAAATTATTTCCGCTTATTGCAAGTGCGTTTTGCAGTTCTGTAATAATATCTGAGCCATCATCAGGAGCATGAAAACTATCTCTAATTGTTTGTTTTTCTGATTCACTAAGTCTTTGTCCAGTAATCAGTTTATATAAAGCTTGAGTAAGTCTAGGATTATCACGGTCATAGACACCTTCTTTAGGTGTGATCTTACTTAGGTCTTTACGATAGACTATCCTTCCTGAATATGATTTGATGCCTAAGCTGGTTATGTCTTTAGTTTCAACCATTGCTAAATCCTTTTACACCAATACAAGTGTTAAGAAAGTCCACTGTTGATAATAAAAATCTTTACCTCTAGTTAACCTAGTTTATGATCTGGTTAACAAATGCTGCTATTACCTCTCTATTGGTTTCAATTTTGACTTTATAGCTAGATTTTGGATCTGCTTCAATTGCAGAAAGGAATAGCCTTGTTATGAGTGCTGCACTTGGATCTGCACTAGTTAAAGCCTCTCTCAATCGAGAATCCTTTTTTAATTGGGCTATCATGGCTCTTGCAAATGCAGCTTTGGTTGAGCTGCCTAGCGGTACACTTACACCATTCATATCGATGCTTAGATTGCTTCGAGCAGCATTATTAATTAGATCACTGTAGCTCTTACCATCTGTGCTTTGAGGAGCTTCCACGGTAGTGTCTTCTGGTTCATAACCGTTTATTTCAGCAGCTTGTAAAATATCTCTTACTGAATCAGGGCTAATTGAGATACGTTTATTGTACTTGCGCCCTTCACCTTCTTTACTGATTGCAGACTGGAAATGAGGGAATGAGTCTTCAGTAAGCTTAGTTTGGTAATCACTTCTTACAATGTCAATTAATTCTCTTCTGAAAGCTGGATAGTAAGCATCTTTAAAAAATTCATCTCTATCCTCTGCCCTTAGACCTTGGATAGATCTAAGTGGACCAAATATCTTTTTGTCCATTGCTAAGATTTTCTCTTCTGTTGAGAGGTCACTTTCCTTGATAGTTTTTAATTCATCTGCATGGAGAATTAAATATTCTTCAACAGGGTTTGCAGCAGCCACGCTATTACCTGAGAAGCTTGCAGCATCTGATAGATCGCCACTTGATGTATCGAATAAATATTGTTTTGCTGCTTGGTAACCAAATTTATCCAGGATAATTCGAGTTGTCCTATCTATGGCTGCTTGAGCTTTGTTTCTGTCCACTTCAAGAACGCCTTCTTTATCTCTAAGGTATCTATTAGCTTCAACTAGATTGCCTGCAAATTTCAAGAATGCTTCTGGTACTTCTCTATTGAAGTCTGGGTCGATGTAGCCATCAATATCTTCTGGTAGGCGATATAGATTACCCATGATTCCTGCATTGAGCTCGAAGAACTCCCAAGCTTCATCTCCTGAAATAGTTTCTCTATCAACAGTTTGTTCGGATTTATGCGGAGTCGTCAGTAAATCTAGTACCGCCTGTTCTGTTTCTTTACCACCCCATGGGAATAATCCAGCATTGACGTAGTGTTTCTTAAGAATTTCGATACTCAATTCACCGATTCGGCCATCTTTGGTATCCATATTGATATGGAAATTTGCACCATTGGCAACATCATTACCGTAGACGCCTTCACTATCATCGTTGTATGCAAAGACTAAGTTATCACCGCCATGATCAGGCAGAACGACAATTGAGTCGTCCACACTCTGTTTGTGCTCTAGTCTTCTTGAGCCGGCAAGCCATGGATTGATTGCTCCCGTTTTGGTGTCTAAAAAATCTGATAAATCTTTTCTGTACTGCTCTAAACTAATAAAACTGTCAGGTGGACTACTATCATTAAAGGTTGACTCCTCTGCACTCTTCTTTAGGAGTTCTGTACGAGGTAGATGTTTTGTACGTCTAACTATATGTCCTGATTCGTCTTCGTAGTATACCTTATGTTTATAGTTAGCATTATTAGAGGCAGTCCAACCCGTATCCTCTTCATCAGTCTTAAATTTAATAGCTGTTAATCTTAATGCACCTGTACCCATGATTATTTTTTCCTAGCTTTTGGCAAGCTCTGTTGCTGCTTGACCCATATGTTTATTGTCTTCTGCAAGACTGATAGCATCGTGAGACTGTCTGATATAGGTCATCATTTCGCGACCTGCTTCCCATCTCTTGATAGCTTCTTCGTATCTTACGTTGCCTAATCGAGCATTCAAGATACTGTTATCGGGGCTTCTTGTTATTGATCTTGTAAAATTATCTAATCTCATAATTTACTCCTTAAACTTGCGCCGATAGTTTTAACCCAACATCAGCGAGTAAGCTTTTGGTGTTCTTTCTCACTGCTGCATCCATTTGTAGATTGCTCTTGTGAAGAATTTCTGCTTCGGTGAAAGCCGCTGCTTCTTCTTCTTTGGCTCTGATGGCTTCAAGCATTGCTGGTGAGCGATTGCTAAAGTCTTCATAAGCCGGTTGGCTCTGTGATGCTATTGGATCTAAATACGACATTCTGGTAGTCCTCCTGATTCCTAGTTAAAGCTTATGCAGCCTGAACTAAACTTGAAATGTTTTGGCTTGAATTGCTAAGACCTTTGCTGATCATAGCGATTGCAGTTTTACGAGCAATCTCGAAGAATGAGAAATCTGCTGCTGCAGTTTCTGCATCAATTAATTGCTGGCGTCTTGCAATACCGTTTGCTGTAATTGTGTCAGTTGCAGTTTCTGAAGCACCACTTAAGGTGGTAGCTAACTCTGACGATGAAACTTTTAGTTGTTTAGGTCCCATAATTCATCTCCTTTGTTTTGTGCTTATGTCCTATGTATATCTACAAAGTGTCTATAGATATCTAATTGATAAGTCATTACAAAAAAGTCCTTGAAATTAGTGGTAAATACCTAAGCTATTTGAATAAAACTGTTGATTTTCTGTTCCCAGTTCTTAAGTACAGCAACTTCCATCTGTGCGTCAGTTAACTCAGCGAAATTACCTAATGCTTTGGCTTTGGTAGCATC
>JAPPOW010000221.1 GCA_028817775.1 Candidatus Melainabacteria bacterium
TACTCATTACTTGCTGGATTGCAGCGACATCCTTGTCAGCAGATTTAGTCTCAAGTGGTTTGAAGTCCTTGATGATAATTACTTTGGTTGATAAACCCCAAGCAGGAGTTTGCACTATGCTAATAAAATCTTTGATCTCGGGATTATTAGTTGTGACCAAGTTGAGAGCTTCAGTACCAGGTTCTAAATATTTCTTGCGCAAGTCTTCAAGACGCAGGCTGCGACGGAAGCTATCTTTGCCGTGGAGAACAAATATCACTCACTAAATCTTAGCAAGCGAAATTGGGGTACCTGGGAAGCCAATTTGAAATTGGGGTACCTGGGAAGCCAAATTAATTTGAGAATCTAGCAATAGACCTCGGCACCCTAGTGAAATTATTTTGCTTCTGGGTCATTTTGACCATTTCTTCTTGCATCTCAGATTTGAGGGCATGGGTTTGAGCCTTGGCAACATCTTGCACGGCTTTAGTACGACTCGCTTCGCTAGGATTAAGTTTCTTCAATATAGTAGGTGTTTGTACCTTCTTGGTGCTTGGACTTTGAGCCCTAAGGTCATTCTCAATAATTGCATTATAAAGTCTTTCTGCTTTGGCTTGCTGTTTGTGTTCTAGCTCTAGCGCTTCTTCGCCTGAACCTTTCTCCAGGACTAAGCGGGCAATATCCTGCAAGCTAGGACGACCATTGACATATTGGTTAGCGTCCTTGGCTAGACGACGGTATTTGTAGCCGCTTAATCTTGCTGCTACTAATTCTTTGATTGATTTTCCGGTATGTGTTCTCACCTGTCTCTCCTCTTGAATATCCCTTGTCTATATTGAACAAAATCATCATTAAGGGTAGGTTAAGAGTTCAGCTCTAACTTAATCTTTTTTTCAGTAAATACCTAACAATTCTGGGCATCCGCATTGCTATTATTACTCTCCGCGTCAATATTTTGGGCGAATGCCTTATTTATTGGATGCAATTTAAGCTGCTTGGTCAAGGCCCATGGCATAGCCAGTTCGCTGAAAGCCCAAGCAAAAATAAGGACAAAAGAATGGCCCTCAAAAAATACAAAGCAAACACACCTGGCGCACGCGGAACTATCCTTCTAGATAGAACTGACTTAACGACTGACAAGCCAGAAAAATCTTTAGTAAGTAAACTTCGCAAGAACACCGGTAGAAACAACTCGGGGAAGATCACTTGTCGTCATAAAGGTGGCGGTAACAAGAAGAAATACCGCAAGATTGATTTCAAACGTAAGAAGTTTGGTATCAAAGCGACTGTTAAATCAATTGAGTACGATCCAAACCGTAACGTGCACATTGCACTTCTTGTTTATCAAGATGGTGAGAAGTCTTACATCCTTTGTCCTAAGGGTTTGAGCATTGGTGCAACTGTTGAGTCCGGTCCTGAGGCTGAGATTCAAGCTGGTAACGCAATGGCGCTTAGAGATATGCCTCTTGGTTCTATTGTGCACAATATTGAACTTACTCCTGGTAAGGGAGCACAAATGGTTAGATCAGCAGGTAACTCTGCTCAGCTTCTTGCAAAAGAAGGTGAGATGGCAACACTTAGACTTCCATCTGGTGAGATGCGTAGAGTCAAAGTTGATTGTATGGCTACAATTGGTGAGCTAGGTAACTCTGATTGGAAGAACATCGTTTGGGGTAAGGCTGGTCGTCGTCGTAAGCTTGGTATCAAGCCTACTGTACGTGGTTCAGTTATGAACCCAGTAGATCACCCTCACGGTGGTGGTGAAGGTAGAGCACCGATTGGTGGTATTCCTAAATCATTTACAGGTAAGCGTCTTGGTCGTAAGACTCGTAAGCCTAAGAAGCACTCATCGAAGTACATCATTACTAACCGCAAAGGTAAGAAGGTATCATCACAAGCATCATAAAAGGTAAAACATGGCAAGATCACAGAAAAAAGGACCATACGTACACGAATCACTTTGGAAAGCATTGCAAACATTGCGTGCCAAAGGTGAGAAGAAGGTAATCAAAACATACAAGCGCGCATCAATGATTCTTCCTGAGATGGTAGGTTTCACGATCGCGGTACACAACGGACGCAAATTTATTCCTGTATATTGCACTGAGTCAATGGTTGGTCATAGACTTGGTGAGTTTGCGACTACAAGAACATTTAAAGGACACGCAGGTTCCAAAAAAACTAAATAGGTAATTAACAATGGCTAAGAAGAAAGAAGAAGAAACTAAAGTAGAAGAAAGCAAGGCTGAGGAAAAACCGGCTAAGAAAAAATCTACTGCCAAGAAAAAAGAAACTGCTGAAAAGAAACCAGCAGAGAAGAAGTCTACTGCTAAGAAACCAGCGGAGAAGAAAGAAACTAAGGCTAAAAAAGAATCTGCTAAGAAGCCTGCTAAAGCTAAAAAAGAAGCCAAAGCAGATGAGCCAAAAGTAGAAGAACTTAAGCCAGAAGCACAAGGTCCTAAATTAGTGAGAGCTAGAATTGGATTTATGAGACAGACAGCTCGTAAAGTTCGTCGTTGTGCAAACTTAGTTCGCAAGATGACAGCTGGTGAAGCAGTAAACCAACTAACTTTCTCACCATACGCAGCAGCTAAGCCACTTAAGAAATTGATCGAGAGTGCAATGGCTAACGCTTCAAACAATTTCTCAATCGAAAACCCAGAGAACTTAAAAATCTCTCAACTACTTGTAGATGACGGTGTTGTTTACAAGAGATGGCAAGCGGTAAGTAAAGGTAGAGCGCACAGTATTAAGAAGCGCACTGCTCAAGTGAGACTCGTACTAAGTGAAATGGATTCAGCAGAGTACGCTTCACATGTTTGGGATCATTCACCGAGAAATAAAAAGATTGCGACGTCGTCTTCGACTCCTCGCAATGACAAGGCCAAGGAGGAGGTAGCATAATGGGACAGAAAGTACCACCAAGAGCTAATAGATTAGGAATCACTGAGGACGCGGACTCTACTACATTTGCTGAGTTTCGTGCTGGTGAGTTTGCAGCAATCCTTCAAGAAGATACTGCAATCAGAACTTACGTTAAGAAGAAACTTAAGAACGCTGGTGTGAGCAAGGTGCTTATTCAGCGCAAACCAGGTCAAATCCAAGTTGGTATCGTGACGGCAAGACCAGGTTTGGTTTTTGGTAAAGCAAGTGAAGGTCTTGAGATGATCAAGGCTGAACTTAGTGCTCTAATTAACAGACCAGATTTGAATCTCTCAGTTAACGTTTTTGAAGTTAACAAAGTTGACCTTGATGCTCAATTGATCGCTGAATCAATCGCTCAACAATTAGAAAGAAGAATCGCTTTCCGTAGAGCAATGAAGCAGTCAGTGCAACGTGCGATGAGAGCTGGTGCTAAAGGTATCAAGATTATGTGTTCTGGAAGACTTTCTGGTATTGAGATTGCTCGCAGCGAGAAAACTCAAGAAGGTAGTGTTCCTTGTCACACTTGGAGAGCTGATATTCATTATGGTTTTGCTGAAGCACAAACTACTTATGGAATCATCGGTATCAAAGTTTGGTTAAACAAGGGCATCCTTGAGCCAGGTGAAAAATCTAGACCAAATATCAAGGCTGCTGCAGGGCAAGCAAATGAGGAGCAAGCGGTACTAGCTGCATAAGGAAGGACTATGTTATTACCTAAGAGAACTAAGCACAGAAAACAAATGCGCGGCAGAATGAAGGGTAAAGAAACCCGTGGCGCTGAAGTTCATTTTGGTGAGATTGCACTACAAGTGCTTGAGCCAGGATGGGTGACTTCAAGACAAATTGAGGCTGCTCGTCGTGCAATGACTCGTCACATTAAGCGTGGTGGTCAGATTTGGATTCGTATTTTCCCTGATAAACCAATTACTCAGAAACCAGCTGAGACTCGAATGGGTGCTGGTAAGGGTAATCCAGAGTACTGGGTTTCAGTACTTCGTCCAGGAAGAATTATTTTCGAGATTGCAGGTATTGATCTTGCAGTTGCAAAACGTGCACTAGAACTAGCAGCAGCTAAGTTCCCAGTGAAGTGCCGTGTAGTAGTTAGAGATGGAGTTGAACAATAATCATGATACTTAAATCAAAAGATATTAGAGACAAAAGTACAGAAGAGCTTCAAGAAGAATTAGCGAAACTTCGCAAAGATTTATTCGATGCCAAGATGTCGTTTCACTCACGTAAGCTTGAGAACCACTCAAGTATGAGAGAGATGAAGAAATCGATTGCAAGAATTCTTACTGTACTTACAGAGAGAGCTAATGGAGGCGAAGGATAAGATATGCCAAAGAGAACTTTACAAGGAAGAGTTAGCAGTGACAAGTGCGACAAAACTATCACTGTTGACGTAGTGCGTAAGAAAAAGCACAAACTTTATCACAAGGTCATGACTTTCACTACTAAGTTTAAGGCGCATGACGCAGAGAACACAGCTAAGCCTGGTGACTTGGTTACTATTGAAGAATGTAGACCATACTCTAAGCACAAGACTTGGTTATTGAAAGAAGTATTGGAGAGAGCAGTATAATGTTAGGACAAGAATCTGAATTAGACGTAGCTGATAACACTGGTGCAAAACGCATCCGTGTAATTCGTGTACTCAAAGCAAACTCTAATCAAGCTAACTTAGGCGATATTGTAGTTGCAACTGTTAAAGATGCTCTACCAAATATGCCTGTTAAAAAATCAGACGTTATCAAAGCAGTGGTAGTGAGAACTAAGCACCGCAAGAAACGTAAAGATGGTAGCTGGATCAAGTTTGACCAGAACGCTTGTGTGATCGTTGATAAGGACGGTAACCCAAGAGGTTCTCGTGTCTTTGGTCCTATCGCTCGTGAACTTCGTGAGAAAGGTTATATGAAGATTGTATCCCTCGCACAGGAGGTTGTTTAATGGGCACGTCGTGGCTATCTTACTCTAATACTGCGTCATCGTCGATTTTTGACAGACATCATTTACGCCAAGTAAACTCAGCTGTCAAAAATCTTCTCTTCCTTGTCTTAGAGCAAGCTAGCTCACTCCTTAAACTACAGAAGGAGGACTTCTAATGTCACTACTTGGACCTCAGCACGATCCTCTTGTTAGACCTTCAGCTGATCAGCAAGCTCTCGATCCGGCAAGACTTGAATCACCTCAATCTTTGGCTGATGATAGAGAGATAGACCTCGCTGGTTTAGGTTCTGTCACAGCGGAATACGCAAATGCCAGAGAACAGCAAGGTGGTCCTGGTGGACTTGCAAATGCTGATACAGGAGCTGCAGAAGATGGTTCTATTGATTTGCCACAGGTTGCAGATTTGGGAGTCGGAGAATAATTTTAGGTAAGAACAATGCAAAAACAAAAAAAGAAACAAGTAAGATACACCAAAGCAGCTAAGTCGCCACTCGTGAAGAAGGGCAACAAGGTTCTTGTATCTGAAGCACTAGTTAAGAAAGGTCGTCGTAACCTACAAGCTAAGATGCATGTTAATCGCGGTGATGAAGTAGTAGTAATCTCTGGCGATGACAAGGGTAAGATCGGCAAAGTTCTTGAGATCTTTAAGGACAAGGGCAAGATCATTGTTGAGGGTGTTAATATGATTAAGCGTCACCGCAAATCTAACGCTCCTGGTCAAGAAGGTGAGATCGTTGAGATGGAAGCACCAATCTTCGCTTCAAAAGTAATGCTTTGGGATGCTGAAGGCAACAAAGCTTCAAGGGTAGCTCACAAAACTTTAGAGAGCGGACAAAAAGTTAGACTTTACAAGACTACGGGGGAGCAAATTGACTAAATCTGTCATCCTGAGCCCAGCGGGCGTCAGGACCTCAGAGAAGAAGAACTTAAGGACATAATCATG
Source organism: Candidatus Melainabacteria bacterium (assembly GCA_028817775.1). Lineage (GTDB taxonomy): Bacteria > Cyanobacteriota > Vampirovibrionia > LMEP-6097 > LMEP-6097 > JABHOV01. The sequence continues at coordinate 5,795 of JAPPOW010000221.1, forward strand.
GCACAATCACTTAAAGACAAATATGAATCAGAACTAAAGGCCAAAGTCAAAGAGAGACTTGGTATTACTAATGACTACGCTATCCCTAAGCTAGAGAAGATTTCAATCAACTTTGGTCTTGGTGAATCAGCTACTAACGCTAAAACTTTAGAGAACGCAATCAATGACTTAGTGAACATTGCTGGTCAGAAGCCAGTGATCACTAGAGCAAAGAAATCAATTGCATCTTTCAAGCTTAGAGAAGATGCTGCAATTGGTTTAAAAGTTACTCTACGTAAGGACCGTATGTATAACTTCTTGTCAAAACTAATCAACGTAGCCTTGCCTCGTGTAAGAGATTTTCAAGGTTTAAGCTTCAAGAGTTTTGATGGTAGAGGTAATTATACTTTTGGTCTTAAGGAGCAATTAGTTTTCCCTGAGATTAAGTACGACAAAGTTGACGCTGTTAGAGGCATGGATATTACTATCTGTACTACATCACCTAACAACGAAGGCGCAAAAGTTTTATTAGAAGAGCTTGGCTTCCCATTCCGTAAGCCAACGGCAGCACAATTGGAGAAAATGGCTAAAGCAGCATAGGCCAAAAAGAGAGAAGAACATTATGGCGAAAAAATCTTGTATCGAAAAAACACTTAAGAAAAAGCGACTCGTCGCTAAGCACTCTAAGCGTAGAGCTGAGTTGAAGAAGCAATTGCTCAACCCTGAGCTTGATTTTGAGGCGCGCATGGCGATCCAGAAGCAGCTTGAGTCTCTTCCGTTGAATTCAAGTACAGTACGCGACCGTAATAGATGTTGGCTCACAGGTAGACCACGTGGCTACCACAGAGATCTTGGTATTTGTCGTAACTCACTAAGAACAATGGCTCACCAAGGGCTTATCCCAGGAATGACAAAAGCGAGCTGGTAATCAATAAGGAATTTTAATCATGTCAGTAACAGAAGAAAAGAAAAAAATCAAAGCAAACGGTACCACTAATGATCCAGTGGCTGACTTCTTAACAAGAGTTCGTAATGCTCAGTTGGTCAATAAGCAAACAGTGGCTATTCCATTTAGTAAGCTTAAGCTTGAACTGGCTAACTTACTTGTGAAGGAAGGTTATCTTCGTAGTGCCAAAACTATTAACGAAGACAATGTTGCAATTAAGTCTATTGAACTTGAACTTAAGTACCAAGATGGCACTCCAGCTATCAAAGGTTTACGCAAGTATTCTAAGCCAGGTCTACGTAAGTACACCAAAGCTCAGTACGCACCTAGAGTACTCAATGGTTTGGGTGTAGCAGTACTTTCTACAAGCCAAGGTCTCAAAACTGACCGTCAGGCTCGTAAAGAAAAAATTGGAGGGGAAATTCTCTGTCAGATTTGGTAATCACTTGTCATCCTGAGGAGCCGCAGGCGACGTCAGGATCCCAAAAACCAAAGACAGAAAATTAAGAGGTAAAACTATGTCAAGGATCGGTAAAAAAGAAATAACTATCCCTAACGGAGTTGAAGTCACTGTCGAAAATCAAGATGGTGGTCAAATCGTTAAGGTCAAGGGTCCCAAAGGTGAGCTTAGCCGCCAATTCAGACCTGAAATCATTATCACTCAAGAAGAGAACGAAGTTAAAGTAGCTCGCCAAGACGACACTCGTATGGCTAGATCATTACATGGTCTATCTCGTACACTTCTTAACAACATGATCTTGGGTGTGTCTCAAGGTTTCAAGAAAGAATTAGAGATCGTTGGCGTTGGTTACAGAGCAGCTCTCAAGGGTGCTAACTTAGATTTCCAACTTGGTAAATCTCATCCAGTTGTAATTGAACCACCAAGCGGTATCGAATTTAAAGTAGAAGCGAACACTAAAGTTACAGTTTCAGGACCAGATAAGGAATTAGTTGGTCAGATTGCAGCAAATATCATTGCTCTTAGACCACCTGAACCATACAAGGGTAAAGGTATCCGTATTGCTGGTCAGAGAATCAAGCGTAAGGCAGGTAAATCAGCTGCTAAATAAGCGCTAGGGAGAAGATATTATGGCAACAATTAATCGTAGAGCAACAGCAGCCAAGAGACATAGAAGAGCTAGAAAGAAGATTAGCGGAACTACTGAGCGTCCTAGACTTGCTGTTTATAGATCTAACAAGCACATTGCAGCGCAAGTTATTAATGACGAGACTGCTAATACTTTGGCAGCGACAGCTACTTACGCCAAGGGTCTTAGAGGTAAAGTCAAGGGTACAGACAAAGCTGGTGCTGAAGCTGTAGGTAAGGCTATTGCAGAGATGGCTCAAGCTGCTGGTGTTAAGAAAGTAGTTTTTGATTGTGGTGGTAACCTTTACCACGGTAGAGTGCAGGCACTAGCTGATGCAGCTCGTAAAGCAGGATTGGAGTTTTAATTAAGATGTCAGAAGAAGAAAAGAAAGTAACTGAAGAAGCTAAGGCAGAAGAGAGCAAGGTTGAAGATACTAAAGATAAAGCTGAGGAAGCTAAGACTGAAGAGGATCCGGCTGATGAAGCACAAGAGCCGTAATAGAAAG
>JAPPOW010000170.1 GCA_028817775.1 Candidatus Melainabacteria bacterium
CTTAAAAGATTTGTGCTATTATAATCCTACAATTCAAAAACGACTCGGGTGGACAACGGGTAAAGCTTTTATCTGAACCACAAACTACGATGGCTGTAGGTGTTTTTGAATAGGATTTGAAAGGATAAAAGAAACCTCTGATTTGGTCGTTCAGAGGTTTCTTTTTATTTGGACATGGCTTGGATAGACTCAATAGCTGTGTTATTTGAGTTCTCGTTTACCTGAGTAAACTTCGAACCAGCCTCCTATGGAGGCTTCTCAAATGCCTTGCTCTTGAGTCTCCCAAACCATGCCAAATAGTCCTCAGTAGGTCCGGCTTCGCCGGTCATTGCAAGCGAAGCGAAGCAATCCAGAAAGTGTTACCATCATTAGCATGACAGAACTGCCAATTGAAAAATTCACTCCAGTAATGCAACAGTATTGGCGTGAACGCAGTAAATTACAAGGCAAGTCAGTACTTTTATTTAGAATGGGTGATTTCTACGAAGCATTTTTTGATGATGCTACTACTATTGCTCGTGAATTAGATATCACTCTGACTGGTAGACCTGAGAACAACTATCCTGGTGGACGCATCCCAATGGCTGGGGTGCCAGCTAGAGCAGTCCGTCCTTATATCGCCAAACTACTTGAGAACAATTACAAAGTCTATATCGCCGAGCAGATGGCAGATCCCAAAACTTGCAAGGGTCTAGTGCCACGTGAGATCGCCAAGGTCTTCACCCCTGGAACCATCAACGAGCTTGATTTGATTGAAGGCTACCGCAACAATTTCATTCTTGCAGTCATCAACAGAAATCAAAACTACGGGCTAGCTTACGCTGATATTTCTACTGGTGAATTTTACTGCACTGAGCTGCATGAAGATCACCTGGATCAAGAGCTCAGTCGTATCTCAGCCGCTGAGGTTTTACTACCATCAGAGACTCAGCCAAAACAAGCTGGTCAGATAGTAGCTGAAGAGAGAGCAATCCTTGATCTGGGTGAAGCTAAACAAGCCTGCACCCCATTCAATAAGCGTAATTTTGATTCCAAGCTTGCCTTGCAAAATCTCAAAGATTTATTTGGTGGAAGCATTGAAGCGATAATTGATTCAAGTTTTGAGGATGGCAAACTAGCATTGCGTGCTGCTGGTGCAATAATCGAGTATCTCAAAGAAACTCAGGGACAAGACTTTAATAATCAATCAGCCAAGAACTTTGACCGTATTCAGTGCTATAACGTCAGTCAGTATATGATGCTTGATACCGCAACACGCCGCAATCTTGAGTTGAGCCGTTCTCTCAATGGTTCAACTGCTGATAGTTTGTTTGCCATGATCGACCGCACAGCCTCCAAGCCTGGTAAGCGCCGGCTCTTAAACTGGTTAGAGCAACCACTTTACTCGCTTGACGCAATTAATGCTAGGCAAGCTGCGGTGACTGAACTAATCGAGCAAGAACAAGTCACTCGCGAAATCCAGAACTTACTTAAGCAAAGTTACGATATTGATAGACTAGCTAACCGCCTAGTCAGTCAACTCATCAGTCCACGCGAAGCAGTTTCACTCAAATCCTCATTATTGCTAGTGACACAGATCTCAGCGATGATGCAGAACTTCCAGTCGCCATTAATTTCAAGCCTAAAACTAATCCCGCAGCAAGTGCATGATTTCACCAGATTGATTGAAGCTGCGATTCAAGATGAGCCACCAATTGCAATCACTGAGGGTAAGATCATCAAGCCAGGCTATGACCAAGAACTAGATGAATTAATCAACCTAGTAGAGGATTCAGAAACTTGGCTCAAGAATTTTGAAGAAGCGCAGCGCGCTGAAACTGGAATCAAGAACCTAAAAGTTAACTTCAACAAAGTACATGGTTACTTTATTGAAACTTCACGTGTCAATCAAGCTAAATTACCAGAGCACTATGTGATCAAGCAAACCATGGTCAATAATGTTCGGGCTATCACTCAAGAACTTAAGGAATTTGAAGACAAAATCACCAACGCTGAATCACGCCGAAACGCGCTTGAACACCAGCTCTACACTCGTCTCCGTTATCAAATGGCAGAAGCTGCTGGTGTGATTAAAGAACTAGCCAACCAAGTAGCCCAGCTTGACGCGCTGGCTTCAATGGCGACACTCGCTGTCGAGCAAAATTACCACAAACCAGAGCTTAATGAAACTAGCGATCTAATTATTAGCCAGGGCAGACATCCAGTAGTAGAACAAAAACTTGCACTAGGTGAGTTTGTCGCTAATGATATCGAACTCAATGACTCTGGGAAGATCAATATCCTTACTGGACCAAATATGGCAGGCAAGAGTACTTATATGCGTCAGAACGCATTAATAATTATCATGGCGCAAATGGGCGGCTATGTTCCAGCCGCTCGTGCCCAAATTGGTTTAGTTGATAGAGTATTCACTCGTATAGGAGCCAGTGATGATCTAGCTTCTGGTAGATCAACCTTTATGGTGGAGATGGTTGAGACCGCCACCATTCTTAATGGCATGAGCTCAAGAAGTTTTGTGGTGCTTGATGAAATTGGTCGCGGCACTAGCACCTATGATGGTGTGGCAATTGCCTGGTCAATTGTTGAGTATTTAGCCAAGGGCGCGCAGCCAAGAACTATTTTTGCTACTCACTATCATGAGCTAGCTAACCTAGCAACGCTGCACCCAGTGATTTCAAACCATCAAGTACTGGTTGCTGAGAACAAAAATCCTAATGCTAAATCTCGCATTGAATTTCTACACAAGGTAGCTCCTGGCTCAGCTGATAAAAGTTATGGTATTGAAGTAGCTCGCCTAGCTGGTCTGCCAGCTCAAGTCTTAGATAGAGCAAGAGCCATCAATAACCAACTCCAAGCTCAGCGCAACCGCAAACTAGGAATCAGCAAAAAAGACCTCAAGCAAATTAATGGCGCTATCACTGAAGATGGCAGCCTAGATATAGAGAAATTGCCGCTATTTCAGGGTTAGCACCCATTGCTATCAAAATAAGTGAGTGGTATTATTGGGCTGAATCGAGGATGATCTTATGACACTTCACGCAACAGAACTAAGCGATACACTCATAGCGGCAAGACCAAACACACCAGATTTTTCTGCATTACAAAATGAAGCAGGTAGTGATTGGGATGCGATTCGCAGTAATTTTGAGCCGGAGGGAAGCTTGAAGCCTCAGATACAAGAGCGAGACCAAATCAAACCAATTTTTGATCGCTTAAAGACTGTAGATACCGCATTAACTAATGTTGCTCCAAGCCTTAATACTCCGGCTCTTGGCTACAGCTTAAGTACACATGTACAAGAAATTTTTTCCAGAATCACCGAAGGATTCAAAGCTAAAGTTTTTGATGTATTTTTTGGAGAATTTTTCAAGGACACCAAAGTCAAAGCTGAGGGTGTTACAACTGTTGTTGATGACGCTTTTGTAGATAGCGTTTACCAAGGTGGACTTGCAGCTTTCAAACAAGGACACGACTATGACCGTTACAACGGTAAATTCAAACAAACAATAGAGCTACTCAAACATGCAAATGATGCAGATGGTGGACTTGAATACTTCCAGTGGCTTGACCTTGATGGTGTCATCCAAAAAAGTATGGATGCAGCAAATGAGATGGCTGATCACATCAAAAATGATATGGGCTGTGACCGTGCGCTGATCATGGGTATGGGCGGCTCTTCAATGTTCCCTAAAATCATGAATGAAGTCTTCTCTGAAGATCCAAGAACTCAAGACTTTGCACTTGAAGTAATGGACGGCACTGACTCAGCTAGCCTCCAAGCTAAATTCAAAAAGCTTGGGCTCACAGCTGATAACCCAAGTGGTGCTGAGTCTACAGCACTTGTCTTTATTTCTAAATCTGGTGGCACTCTAGAAACCAAGCACGTCATTCAAAGCACTCTAGACAGATTAACCGAACTCCATGGTGGTGATAAAGAAGCGGCGCTTAAGCAATTTGCTAAGCAAGCGGTCTTTGTAACTGAACCAGGTAATGGTGCCCTAAGAAAACTGGCTCTAAGCATTGGCAAGAGAACTGGTGGCATAGTACCAACAATAGTTGAACATCCAGAACGAGTCGGTGGTAGATTCTCAGCCTTTAGTGTTGTGGGTATGTTGCCAGCAGCACTCAAGAATCTTGAAACTTCTGAATTTAAACGTGGTGCCCAAGCTGCAATCCAGGAACTCTTTGATGCAGCTAATATAGATGATTCAGTTGTCGGTAAGCTAGCATTACATGACCTCTTGGCTGCTCAATCAGGCAACTATGCTGGTAAGTTTGTGGCTTCATACACCGATAGACTTAAACAAGTTGGTGGTGCCAAAGAACAAGAAGCTGGCGAGAGCAACTGTAAGGGTGATGAAGGCAAGAAAAATGGTGTCTACGCTCTACCTGTAATCAATACTACTGGTCCATTGTTCCAGCACTCTACAATTGAAGGAACTAGCCGTACTGATAGATTGAGAATGGTCTTCGAGCAGATTCTAACCAAGCAAGATCAAGCTGATATGGTACATAACGACCATGACCTGCCTGAACTCGCTGATATCGCTAGAACCTCATTACACCAAGAAACTATTACCAAGTTAGCGCTGCCATTTGCTGCTCACTTGCGCGACAATAGAGAGAACCCTGTGATCACTACTATCCTCAGCGATATAGATGAATACAATATTGGTTATCTATTGATGAGAGATATGCTGACCACGGTAGTTCAAGCTGGTCTGCAGGACAATACCAATGATGCCTGGGTTGCTAAGGACCAAACTATTCCAGTTAACCTTGTCCAGCTGGGTCATGAAGTTCCAAGAACTTTAGAAAATAATGTTCTTAGATCGGTTTATCAAGATGGAGTAGAAGCCTTCAAGACAGATAAGGCTAAGCTTACGCCTGATGCTGCCAAAGCTGCTCCTCTAACTGCTGCCGTATAGGTTATAATAACCAGCAGTTATGGCAAACTCTACTCTAGCTAGGTCCTGGAACAATATACTCTGGGGCAACTCCGTTGCTCTAACCTGGACTTGGGGCTTAGGGCTCTTTTTTGCAGTGCAGATCGCTATCCAATTTGGTTTTGATGCGCTGGTGAGATTTGCCACTATTGATGCTGTTGGTTTGACTATTTTTGGCTTGGTTAATCATTATCTCGTCAAAAAATCAGCTAGTCCCCAAGAATTTGAAGCCAAGTTTCTTGGTCAAGCCAAGAATTTCAAGTTTGCACTTCTTTTCTACCAGTTTATTGCAATCACTTTGACAATTTATTGTTTACTCAAGTACATCACTTTACCACTAGGAATTTTTTCTATCCTGGTAGCTATGATGCTCATTGGTGCTGTAATTTTCCTTGGCGAGGAATTCCCAATCCATAGAATCAAGTACTCGCATGCAATCTACTCCATAATTATGATTGCAGCAGCCTTGGTGCTAATCAACTCACCATTGTTTAGCTCTGATTCCTTGATTAAGGCTGCTCTAAGTTCCGGCGAACAAGGGCTCAAGGCTGAATTGTCACTCAACCCAGGCGTTATGAGCTGGTTTGAGCAAGCCAAACTTTATCAGCCACTATATCAATTCAAAACGACTTTACTTGAATACGGTTATTGGATTCCAGTTCTCTTAGGTTTTCTTTGTGGTCCTTGGCTGGACCTACAAAACTGGCACCGAGTTGTGCAAATCAACAAGGAAGGCGGTGCAGTTGCAGGATCGTATATAGTAGGTGGTTTGATTTTCTGGGCAATCATTATGCTAGATGGTTCACTAGCGCTGGCTTGCTATCAGCATGGACAGAAGGCTCCTGAGTTACTAAGCAGCATATCCACTCTAGATCCAGGCAGTTTACTCTATCCGGTCAAAGACACCATCACCCAAGTACTAAGCAAATCAGCTGACTTTAATTATTTACTCGGCGCTTATATGGTGTTTATTGGTTTGGCTGCAATGGCTACTTTTGATAGCGGCTATATTGCCTATCGTTGGTACGCCGAAGACCTGCTCAAAGATGCCAAAGGTTTAATCTTCACTTTCATCCCTAGCAGCTTCTTTAGCTCAGCAATTCCATGGTTCACAGTCTGTATTATTACTGCAATTACCACCATGCACTTTACTGAGTTTGGTAAGTTTGTTGCTAGTTTTGATCCAAGCTTGATTAGGTTCTTTAGGTTTGAACTTGAGTACTATATAGCTTTCTTTGCTTCTTTTTTCTTAGTTTACACAGTATGTTTCTATCGAAGAATTTCAGAACCTAATCCAGATGATTCTCGTTTCTCAGCACTAAGATTATTCTCAACAGCACTTTCTAGCATTGCAGTCTTTGGTATCGGCTATTTCACCGAGAACACTTTATTAATGACCATTGCTGCAGCACTAGCTTTTGGCTATGGTTGGATTTGCCAGACCAAAACTGGTAGCGCACAAACGACCTCAGTAGAAGCTCCAAAACTGACTAACACCATTGAAATTGAAGAGTTCCGTGGTCAAGAAATTATAGAAACTAGTCAGCAAGTTCTGCCAGAGGGTGCTAAAGCAGTCAGTCTCAAGGGTTGCTATGTCAAAGATGGATGGTTCGTGCATCAATTCATTCCAACTTACCAGGATACTAATTCCGTGGGCAATGTTTACTTTGCTCAATATTTAATGTGGGTTGGTAAAACCAGAGAACTATTCTTTGCTCATGTCATCCCAGACTTTGACCCTAATACTTCAGACTACTTAATTCTCACTCGCAGCATTGATCACAAATTCCAAAAAGAAATTAATGAATTTACTGAAGCACAGATTAGAATCCGCATCGCTGATTACAACCGTAAGTTTGTGACGCTAGAGCATGAGATCATTGAAAATTCCACTGGTGAACTAGTAGGCAAGGGCAAACAAATTTTGATGTTTGTCAGCTCTCAAGATTACTCACTAGTAGACCTGCCTCAAGAATTGCAAGAAGGATTTATTCCATACGTAACTGAAGTCAAAGAATTTATTAAAGGCTAAGTTTAAGCTCTGTAAACTTCTTAATCTGTGCACTTGCCCAATCAGTCCACTGATTTGTTTTAGGCTCTGTAACGATAGGATAGCTGATCTTAGAACTGACCACATCTTCAGCAAGTTCTATTGCACCGTCAAACTTAGCTTGTGGTTCGACATAGACTAGCTCTACTTGCTCACCAAATGCTCTGCGCAATCTATTTTGAATCAAGTTCCAACAATCTGGGTAATCATCATGGTAGCCGCGAGCAAGGCCACCAGTATAGGTAACCAACTTGAGTCTTCCTTTGGCTTCAGTATTACCGTCTTGAAGTTCAGTTTTAGTAAGAACTCTGGTGGGATTGCCCCCGTTATAATTTTCATTCCTCAAACTTTCAATCATAAAATCAGCTTGTCTATAAGCTGAGAATAATAGGACTGCCTGCGCTGCCCTATTGCCATCTTTAGCTTGAATACCAAGTCCTCTAGTTGTCTGCTGATCAGGGTGTGCAGTGAAGTAACTTAGCCCTGAAGCTGGGTTCTGCTGATCACCTTCTGAACCAAGTATATATTTCAAAAACAGTGAATATTTGTTAGGAGAAGCACAACCTTCAAATAAACCCTGCTCATGCCAGCTTGCAAACAAATCATTGAAAGTATCCACAACAACTTGAGGGTCCTTCTGACATTTTTGAATTAGATTAAGAATAGTTGCTGTTGGTCCAATATGAGTTTTCTTATCAGGACAGCCTGCAACATAGTACTCTGCGGGCGCTTGAGAGCCAGTAACACTATCAAGCATTGCAATTCTGCCTTCTCCTTCTATAAAACAGTTAGGTTCTTTGTCATACAATGGCATTGAGAGATGGGCAGGCTCATAAGAATGATAGTCTTCTAAATTAAATTCACCAGATTCTTGACGCACCAATCTTCCAACTGCTCCATTCGCTCCTTGCCCAGATATAAAGTGAGCATAAATATCATTGTCTTGAAAATATTCAAGCCCTGGTTCTCTCATTTGCTTCATCAATTTTGGATCAAGCTGGTGCAAGCGCTTGCTCACATATTCCATAACCATACGTCCATCATTAAAAAAGACAGGATTAAAGTGTCCCCTAGCATGCAAGTCCCTAAGTTTATGAGCAAGTGGTTTATAA
>JAPPOW010000239.1 GCA_028817775.1 Candidatus Melainabacteria bacterium
CTTTCAAGACTTGACATAATTCCGAAATAATATCATGCGACGTCTCTTATTTCAATCTGTATTACTTGTGAAACTTATGAGAATGGCATAAATCTTCTATGCTAGCAATGACGTAGAATATAGCGAGTGAAACAAGCTTGGTCTGTATTCCTTCTTGCCTTGATTTTTCTGGGCTATAAAATCTGGTCCTATCCTTTGATAGATGCTGACGAGCCGCGTTACGCAGAAGCAGCAAAAGAAATGATCAATACTAATCAGTATTTGATTCCACTTGCTGATGGTAATTTCAGATTTGATAAACCGATACTTTTTTATTGGTTTGAAATCTTGAGTTTTAAAGTTTTCGGTATTAATGAATGGGCAGCTCGCTTGCCCTCTGTCATTGCTGGGGCAGCCACTCTTGGATTGCTGTCCTGGCTTGGTTCTTTCTATCGTATTGGCATTTTGGCACCAGTGATTCTGGGAACTAGTCTGGAGTTCTTTGTGATTTCACGCATGTCAATTACTGATGCCACACTCAATTTATTTATTGTAGGCAGCACGATTTTGTTCTATTTGATTTTTGAAAAACATATCAATGAAAAATATATTTATTTGCTTGCGGTAATTGCGGCATTGGGCTTTTTGACCAAGGGTCCTATTGCGGTGTTGATTCCGGCTATGGTGGGGACTTTATATGTCATTGCGAGGAACTTCAGTGACGAAGCAATCCAATGCAGAGATCAATGCATTAGATTGCTTCGTCGCCATGGGCTCCTTGCAATGACGGTCTTTCTTTTAGTGGCAGCACCTTGGTATATTGCAATTCACAATGCTACGGGGGGAGAGTTTACCGAGTACTTCTTTATTGGACAAAACATCGGGCGCTTTAGCTCTACTCTCTCTGGACATGACTATCCATGGTGGTTCTATCTAGCTGTGATGCTGATTGGTTTTCTGCCTTGGTCTTTATTCTTACCATCAATGATTGCTGGTTTTAAACTCAAAGAGCAAAATGCTCGTTTGCAAATTTTTGCTTTGATTTGGCTTTGTGCAGTGACTCTGCTTTTTAGTTTTTCATCAACCAAGCTTGCTAACTATGTGATGTCAATTTTTGCACCACTGGCAATTTTGTTTGCACTTTGGCTCAATGACACTAAACAGAAGAAAGCTATTGCTATCAACTCTGGCTTTTATATTCTTGCTTTGCTTTGCTTTGCTTGGGTCTACAGTCAAGGCTACTTAGATAAATTAATTGCCTCTGAAGCTTTTGTTGTAAATAACTTAGCTAGTTTTAAGTTTGCTTGGCTACTATTGCTACTAGTATTGCTCCTGGTCTTGTGGCGCTCAGTTAAAGTTGATGCTCGTTTTGCGATGCGCTTGTTTACTTCCTTTGCCCTGGTGCTATGTTTGCTGGCTATTGATTACCTGATCAAACCATTTGCTCATTACAAAGAAGCTGGTATCAAAAACTTCTTGGCTCAGCTACCGAACGATACTCAGCTTTATTTACTGACTATTGATAGACCGAGTGTGAGTTTCTATTCTAAGACTCTGACTTTCCCAAAACGAGCTCGCATCAAAAAAGTCCGTAAGAAGATTGCCAAGGGGCAGAAGCTCTGTGTGATTGCTAAGCATGACAAGGCTAAGCAGATAGCAGCCACCCAAGAGCTAAAAATATGGCTAGAAGACGATATTTATATCTTTAGTTGCAACTTTGCTAAGAAAATCACGTCTAATGAATAGTGCAAATCAGCCTAGATTTTTTGACAGTGCAAGTGATCCTGACCCTATTTTTAGGGATGACTAGGGTTACTGGTCTGATCTTAGTTGCACCAATTTTATCCCGTAGCAGTATTCCTGCTATGGTCAAAATTTTTCTTACTGCAACTATTGTCTTGAGTTTTTATCCTACTATTCTTAATGCCAGTGAGTCTTTGATTCTTACTGATGCTTGGCATTTGGCAATTGCAGTTTTTCACGAATTGCTTGTTGGTTTTGGCTTGGGGATACTAGTGAGTTTGTTCTTTGATTCGCTTGCAAGCTTTGCCCATATGAGTGGTATCCAGATGGGACAAAGTGCTTCCAATGTATTCAACCCAGCGCTCAACGCGCCAACCAGTCCGACTGGTACTTTTATTAGTAATGTAGCTCTGATGTTCTTCTTGTTTCTTGGTGGGATTAACCACATGATATTTTTGTTGAAAAAAAGTTTCACTTTGGTTCCACTTGCTAGTTATAGCTTGGATCTAGCGGTACTTGGTGAAAATTATCTCGGGGTCTTTTCTGAGATTTTTGCAATTGGTATGAAATTAGTTCTGCCGTTGATTGCATTGATGTTTGTTATTGATGTCTTTGTGGCACTCTTTGCCAAGATCATGCCGCAGGCTAATATGTTCTTCCTATTGATGCCAGGCAAGCTTATTTTAGGTGCTCTCATCCTTATTTTCATGCTCAATACTCTCTATTTGCGTATGGAGCAATACTTTGAAATTGACTTCTGGACGCTAATGGATCAATTGTTTAGCTAAATTGGGGTACCTGGGAAGCCAAAAATTGGTGATTAGTACATATAGTCTAGATAAGCGGGCTGATTTGGCTGGAATATTAGTACTATGCCACCAGATGGTCCTGATAAGCACTCCAAGACGGAGCGGCCAACCAGTCATAAGCTCCGAAAGACCAGGGAGCAGGGTCAGGTCGCAATGTCAAGAGATTTGTCCTCAACTTTGGGGCTAGTCTTTGGCATGATTATGGCAGCAGTGATGGGTCCAACAATTGCTGCAGGTTTTAAACAATTTTTCTTACTAGTAGCCCAGGATTTCAATTTTGATTTAGTTGCACCTGAAGGTATTAACTTTTTGATGGCTGATATTTTTCAGCGCTTCATTTTATTAGCTGGACCAATTGTTGGTGTAGTCTGGCTAGCAGGTTTTGCTGCAGCTACTGCCCAAGCAGGTTTTCATGTCTCATTCAAACCACTAGAACCTAAGTTTGAAAAGATCAATCCAATTGAAGGTTTCAAACGGCTTGTATCCAAACGTGGATTGGTCAATCTAACTATCTCAATTCTCAAGATGCTCTTGATTGCAGCAGTGACTAGTTCAGTACTGCTTAATGAAAACAATACTTTGGTCTTGATGAATCTGACTAATATCAAATTTATTCTAGCTAAGTCAGGAGCAATGATCTGGGAGATTGCATTCAAAGCATCGATTACATTGATCATTATTGCTCTAATTGATTTTTCATATCAAAAATGGCAGTTCTTAGAAGATCAAAAAATGACCAAACAAGAACTCAAAGATGAGAACAAGGAGCATGAGGGTGATCCGCAGATCAAATCCAAAATTAAATCGATTCAACGTGCTACAGCTCAGAAACGTGGTCTTAAAGAAACAGTGGCTGAGGCTGATGTGGTGGTGACTAACCCATTCCATATTGCTGTTGCAATTAAGTACGACAAGGAAACTGGTGATGCGCCAATAGTAGTTGCCAAAGGTGCTCGTTTACTAGCAGAGCGTATCAAAACTTTTGCCCGTGATGCTGAAGTTGAGATTATCCAAAATATTCCAGTTGCTCGTGCACTTTATAAAGAAGTGAAAGTTGGTTGGGAGATTCCCCCGACACTTTATGTTGCAGTTGCAGAAATCCTAGCAATTGTTTTTAGAAGAAAGCAGAATGTGATGAGTTGATTTAGCATATGGTCACTTCGTTCCCTGCTTATGGGCTTTGCCCTGCTTAAGCAGCGAAGCATTTGCAGGTACGTAGTACCATCTGCAGGTTGCGAAGCAACCATACGCCTATTAGTAATGAAGCAATGAATGTACAGGAATCCCTTCAAGCTTCTTACGCCCTTCTAGAAAATCAAGCTCAATAGCCACAGCTAAGCCTACTGCAGTGCCACCAGCTTGTTTAATTAATTCGGCAGTGGCTGCAGCAGAGCCGCCAGTCGCTAATAAATCATCAACTATCAAAACTCGGGCATTGTCCACCCCAGCAAAAGCATCTTCGTGAATGCACAAAGTATCTTCACCATATTCAAGTTCATAACTGTGCTCGATAGTTTTGGCTGGTAATTTACCTGGCTTGCGGATCAGTGTCATACCAGCTAGGAGTTGAGCAGCCGCTGGCGCGCCCCAAATGAAACCCCGAGACTCAGGACAAGCTACAAAATCTATATCTTCAGCCTTATAATGATCACAAATCATATCGATACTGATCTTAAATGCCTTGGGATCAGACAATAAAGTGGTAATATCCTTAAAAATAATGCCAGGTTTGGGGAAGTCAGGGATATCACGGATTTTAGAATCTAAATATTCAGTATCGGTCATGACGATATTATACCTAAGTAATGAATATATAGTATGATATTGCTTTAGTAGAAATGTCCTTACTAGTTGACCAAATTTATGATTTAGATAAGCATGAGTTTTACTCTAAATCTATTTTCCATGAAAGGCAAATGAACGCCTGCCCAATCGGTTGTGAGGGCTGTGCAGTTTCTGCAAGTACTAGTAACAAAGGAGCGATAGCATACTCTGACTTACTTGAATTCTATCAAGACGCTCGAAAATATGACGCAAGGCTCAGTATTACTAAGGTTGAGGGCTATGACCCTGTATTTGTAAATTACCAAGACGATGAGAAGATCCCTTTTGCTCGTTCGGTTAAGGATGCGATGGATCTTGGTCATAGAATTATTACTCCAGTTTGTACTACTGGGGCCTGGAAATCAGATCGTAGCAAGTGGCAGCTTGAAGAGTTGGGTAAGCTTTCTAATAAGTACCGCCGCTACGTCTATCCATCTGGTAAAACAGGTGAAAGCTTTGTGCTCTCTGTGCCTCGTGAAGTTAACCCATTTGCCAATGGACGCTACGATTTTGATGCTCACGTCGACAAGATTGTTGAGGATATCGAGCTATTGACTATTAATGGTGACCTTGAGGTCTTGATTTACTTTAATAATGAACGTGAGTCTGATTACGATACTGCAATTAAACTCAAGGCTAATATTGCGGTGCGCCTCGAGGGTGGTGCTCGTGAGCGTAGTAATTTTGTGGTCACAAATTTTAATTCAACAACTTTACCTGAATCTTGTTTTCGCTACCCCAATAGCGTACTAGTTTCGGATACGGGTTTCCAATCAATCGATCCTAAAGCTATGGATTGGGATTTTGAGAGACCTTTTGCTGTAGCTAAAGCCAGTGCACAAGAGCTCCTCAAAGCCTGATGGATTTTTTAATAACAATCATTTACGACCTTGGTGTACTGCTCAAAAGCCCAAGCCGTTTTGCCACTGAACTGCAAAGAAGAGATTGGTGGACTCTTAGTCGAGCGAGCTTGATTTTTGTTCTGGTGATGAATACTTACTATCTCTTGTTACCAAGTTTTTGGATTTTTCATATTCTGATTATTCTTTTTGTGATGCTGGCAATTGGCACCATGTACTACTTTATGCAAGAGCTACTGATCCTCTATAAAGAAGAGCATGAGCTGGAGATGGCTGATGATGAATTGATGTACTTGTTGATCTATGCTTTTGCGATTGCTAATTTACCAGCTTTGTTTGTAAACCTAATTGTTCATACTTTAGTTTTGAGCTTGACTGAGAGTTTATTGATAGGGGTTTTTGTATTGAGCTTTGTTGGTTTAATTACTTTTGCTGTTGCAGTTTATTTTCCTTATCGTTTATTTAAGTCTCTAGTGCCCCAAGCTTCCTTTGTGGAGACCATAGTGAGGAGCTTTGTTAGTGCTTCTAAGGAGCGGGTAGGCATTAATGCCATCCAAGAATTAATGCTTGATTGGCAAAGAATTAGGTGATTCTACTGTTTCTCCACCAATGGCGCTTGACACAATAGCCCCGCGCATGATATATTATCTTATATGTTTACCAGCCCACATGCATGGCCAGCCGTTGCTACGGGTCCTAGTCCTCAAGCTCACACTGCTCTTAGCAAAGTAATTAGTACAGAGCAATTAAATTTGTTCAGAAGCTTAATTAATGACGATGGCAGCTTTACCACTGATTCTCCCAGGATTGCAAGAGCATTTCGCCTGCTTGGTATAACTAAATTTGCTCGTTGTTTTGCGGCGTATACCATTGGAGAGGACTTTGATTCAATTACGAACTTAGAGCCATATATTGATGAAGAGCAGCGTTTGCCTATTGCACAAGAGCATACAGACCAAGATCAATTAATTGCAAGCATTGCTAGGTCTAGAAATAGTCATCTTACTCCTGCAGTTGAATCTTTAAGTATTGAAGACAAAGCTAGAGTTGCACTCAGACTTGCTGGTAGATTTTTTGTGACAAGAACAGAAGGTCCTAGACATGACTACGATGAAACCATTTTCCGCCGTGGTCTTGGCGCTAAACCTATGGGTGAGCTTGCTAATGTCTTGAAGCAAATTCCAACAAGCTAGGACTAATTAGCTTATTTTCCAAAATTACGTTTGCGACTTTCAAAATCTTCAATAGCCTGATTTAATTGAACAGTGTTTAATTCTTTACAGAAGTAGAATTCAGCGTAGCTGGCTTCAACTATCGCTGAATTTTGTAAGGATTCATCGCTCTCAATGATAATTAGATCAGGCTGCTCAAACTTGGCTTCAATTGCTTCTGGGCTGAGGTCTTCATCATTTAATAACATGGTTTTGAATTTCTCTAAAGTATCATTGCGAGCATTACCTTGCTCATTGATGAGAAAGATATTTAATTCAGGATGTTCGACTTTGGTCATGGCTGTCATTGCGAGCCACGGGCGAAGCAATCTAATGCATCGACATGGCTAGTCCACTGGATTGCTTCGTCACTTTGCTCCTCGCAATGACCGAAAGCCCTCCACTTCAACTAATATATCATTTCTGGTTCTTTATAAGAGCGTTTAATATTGGTGGTGGAATCAAAGTTGTCAGAATGACCATGATCACTGTGATAGCGTAGAGCTCGTCATTGACCACACCAATTGATTTACCTACTGTAGCAAAAATTAAGCCTACTTCGCCACGGGGCACCATGCCCATGCCAATAATCATGCGGTTTATAGGACTTGAAGAAGTGAATGCCCAGCCACAAATTAATTTACCTAAAATTGCTACTGCAGTAATTGCAAGCGCTGCAATTACTGTACTTGGTTTAGTGAAAACAGAAACATCAACTTGCATACCAGTCATCACAAAAAATATCGGTACTAACAAAAATGAAATTGGTTTGATGTAATCATGAATTGAATACTCAGCCAAGAAAGACTTGAAATGAACTTCTTCAAGTACCAGTCCAATTGCAAAGGCACCTACGATAGTTGCAAGACCCGCTTGGTTAGCAAGATAGGCGCCAAGGAAACAAAGTACTAGCGCGGTAGTTAACATCATGCCTGGAATTTTAAAAATTGAAATCAATTTGATGGTGCGGTGAGCCAGCATCACTCCAAGCACAACAGCTAGCACTACAAAGGCAATAGCTTTGAAGGAGATACCCATGATCGAACCCATCTCCACTTGACCGGTTTGGGCAATGCCGGTGACGATGGCTAAAATAATTAAACCTAAAATATCATCGATGACAGCAGCACCAAGCACAATACGGGCTTCTTCTTTTTTCATGAACTTGAGATCTTTGAAAACCCGGGCGGTGATACCAACAGAAGTGGCTGTCAAAATTGCTCCCATGAATAAACGATTGATGAATTCTAAGCCAGGGATGATTAGGTCTGTTATGTAATAACCAATCAAGAAAGGTGTCACTACGCCAACAATGGCAACTAGGAAAGATTTGATGCCAACCTCAAGCATTTCCTTGACATTGGATTCCAGACCCACATCAAAGAGTAAGATAATCACGCCAAGCTCGGCGAAGATAGCAATCTCATGATCATGCTTTATGAACTCAAAAGCATCGAAATTAAATAGAATCAGGTTACCAACGATAATCCCTGCAAGCAGCTCACCGAGTACTTCTGGCTGTTTAAGCCGATCGGCTATTATTGCGCCTAATTTAGCGGCAATAAGTACAATACTGAGTCCGAGTAGAACTGGTACAACTGGGTCATGATGAGCGGCATCCATGGATTCAATTATATAACCTTAGTGTCATCCTGAGGAGCGCTTGCGCGACGTCAGGAC
>JAPPOW010000135.1 GCA_028817775.1 Candidatus Melainabacteria bacterium
ATAAATTTTGCCTCAAATCTCGCATCTCGGCAGCAAAGCTACCGAGTTTTAATTGCTCGATTTGTCGTTTTCTTCGAAAACGAACCGGCAAAATTGGGGTTCTCTCTCGCCTCATCCAGGGAGCAAGCTCCCTGGTTTTCGGCTACGTTCGAATAAATCCTATTTGGTCTTGCCGCGTCCCATAGCTATGCTACCGGTGCGTGAAACTTCCTTAATTCCATATGGACTCAAGATTTGAATTAGTGATGAAATTTTTTCATTGTCACCGACTGCTTCTATAATCATTGAATCATCGGCAACGTCAATAATGCGTGCTCTGAACAAAGAAGCTATCTCGATGATCTCACTGCGATTGACTTTACTTGAAACTTTTATCAGTGCTAGTTCACGGTCGACAAAACCCATCTCAGAAAGATTAATTACTTTAATGGTATTGATTAACTTATGTAGTTGTTTTTGAATTTGTTCTACATCTTCAATATCAGTCACTATCACCATACGACTAAGTGCTTCATCTTCACAAGGTCCAACTGTGATGCTTTCGATATTGTAACCACGACGACTGAACATTCCAGAGATTCTTGCAAGAACCCCGGCTTCATTTTCGACCAGTACTGATAGAACGTTTCTCATCTACTTATGACTTTCTACCCAACTTTATTTACTGGGGCATCAATCATTGCTACCCTTTGTTCGTGCCTGCCATCTTCAGGCTCAGTATTTAACCAAGTCTCTAAAATTTCTTCAGCCAAGCCATTGTCAATAAATCTAGCTCCCATCACCAGTACATTGGAGTGGTTATGGCGACGACTCATTTCTGCCATCTCTTTGCTAGTCACAAGAGTTGCATAAATTCCAGGGTAGCGGTTTGCTGTAATACTAACACCAATGCCTGAGCCACAGAGTAATATGCCTCTACATTTATGTTCAAGTACGTATTCGGCTAGTTTTTTGGCAAATTCTGGGTAGTGTACTGATTCTGTTGAATTACAACCCAAATCTTCTAGCTGATATCCACTAGAGATTAATTTAGCTTTGATTTCTTGTTTGAGATCAAAAGCAGCGTGATCACTTGCAATTACTAGCTTTTCCATGCGCCATATCTTAGCAGAAGCGTGACTAGAATTTCTAATAAATAAGCTCTTTGCTAGAATTTATTCGAACGTAGCCGAAAACCAGGGAGCTTGCTCCCTGGATGAGGCGAGAGAGAACCCCAATTTTGCCGGTTCGTTTTCGAAGAAAACGACAAATCGAGCAATTAAAACTCGGTAGCTTTGCTGCCGAGATGCGAGATTTGAGGCAAAATTTATAGTAATCACCAGTTAGCGACTAGATAAACTATAGTTGCCCAGTATTTCTTTTATAATTCATTTATATTAATTCTTGACATTGCCTTGCGCTCTCTGTTATCTTTATTGTGAGGCATTTATTATGTTACATGTTCTTTATCAAGGTACAGGTCTTCTTGCAACAAGTCGGGAGTCTAGGGAGTTGAAAGATCAACTTGAAAGAGCTTTGCCTGGCTCTAATGTTAATGTAGAAACTAATAATAATTCATTAGACCCACGTGTACAGCTAAAAGGGCTTGGTGCTGATGATAGTTTAGTAGTTATCAAAACTCTTAATCGTGCTGATAATTTTGAACTACAAAGATCTAACTTAGAAACAGCAGCAATTCGCATGACAGAAAAATCAGAGGGTAGAGCTCCTAAGCTTGCTTTATTACATCTTGATTCTGCAGCGCCTTCAAAGCCAGCTTTAGCTGAATCGGTTTTTGATGGTCAAGAACTTAACCCAATTGCAATTCCAAAGGATTGTAATTTAGAGTCAATTATAGGGCAAGTAGCTAGACTATTGGGCGAGTCAGTAGTTGAAGTTCCAGTGACTAAAGCTCCAGTTGCTCAGGCTCCTGCAGCAAAGACAGCTTCAGTTGCAACTAATCAAGGGCATGTTGAGCTTTGGACTGCAATCGCTGATGCTGACAATCCACTTGAAACTATTGATGCTTCTTGGACTAGTCTATCCAAAGCAAATAGTCGTAGACCAAGTAATTGGACTATCCGTAATATCTGGCCTGAGGATCAGGCTGCTGCACTAGGTGATGAGCTTAATGAACAAGTTTTTAGTGCTAAGATTGATGATGCTCAAAAACTAGAGACAGCCAAAGTGATTATTGAAGAGCGTGATAATGAGTCAATGCTCAAGAGCTTAAAGCCAGGTCAAGCATTGAGTTTGAGTAGATCTTTTGCTCGTCTAGTGAGACCAGGTAGCGGTGTTGATTTAGCCAACTTTAGAGCAATCCATTCGCGCTTAGACAAAAAAGTGGTTTCCACCAAGATCTAAGTCTTAATTAAGCAAGAGTGACTTAAGTTTCTTGAGTTTGGTTCTTAAACTTGAGTCAATAACTTTGTTGGCTACATTGATTTTGATACCAGCGACCAATGATTCATCAAGTTCGTTACTCAGTTCAACTTTCTTATTGAATGTTTTTTCTAGTTGAGCTTTGATTTCTTCAAGCTCCTTAGTCTCGAGTTTAGAAGCAGAGCTGACTCTTGCAAACTCAATATTGGCACGCTGGTAATAAATTGTTTTGTAGTTCTCTGCCAGCATTGTTGCTAGTCCAATGCGGTGACGTTCAAGCAAAACTAAGATAGTGCTGAGCACTTCTTTTTGTACTTCTTTAGCAAAGATAGTTTTGATAATCTCTTTCTTTTGATCAGAGTTGTAGGCTGGGTTTGCCAGAAACTCTCTCAGCTCCTCACTTTCTTCAAATGCTTGACGAACCTTCTCAAGGTCTTCAATTACAGTCTCGCCCTCTCTTAATTCGGCAAGAGCCTCGGCGTATTTTTTAGCTATAAGTTGATCTTTCTGGCTTTGCATTAAATATTAGCAAGGTCTTGTTTGACCTTGTCCTTAATTAGTGAATCAATTTCGTCACGGCGATTGGCTAAGGATTTTTCTGTTTCAGCTACTACGGATGCCGCGATTTCTTTTTTGAGTTTTTCTCTTGCAATGATAGCTTGCATATCTATTTCTTTTTCGGCGTTAGCACTAAGTTTGGCAATCTCAGCTTTGGCAGCTTCGACTGTTTTGTTTTTGATATCTTCTGCGCTGTTCTTTGCTTCATTAACTATGCGAGTAGACTCAGCTTTGGCTCTATCAATTTCACGTTCAAGTTCTGCCAGTTTCTCTTCTGCTTCCGCTTTAAGTTGCTCGGCTTGAGCGATCTC
This sequence comes from Candidatus Melainabacteria bacterium, assembly GCA_028817775.1. Lineage (GTDB taxonomy): Bacteria > Cyanobacteriota > Vampirovibrionia > LMEP-6097 > LMEP-6097 > JABHOV01. The sequence continues at coordinate 3,231 of JAPPOW010000135.1, forward strand.
TTGTTCTAGTTCTGCTTTGCGCTGACTAGCGAATTTAGGTAGAAACTTAGAAAGTACAAAATAGAGCAAAGCAAAAGCAATTGCAAAATTGATGATATTGCTCTCATGAATTAAATCAAATAAATTTGTTTCACTGTGCATACTAACTTAATGCCTTTTGTTTTGTCTTGAGCTCGGAGACTAATGTTTCAACGCTAGTCCCAACTAGCTCGCTTACCATTTTATCCAAACCAGCTCTAATTTGAGCTTCTTCTTTAGCTAGTGATTCAAGATGAGCTTCAAGCTTTGAATTAAACTCTGACTTGGCACTACTGACTAATTTGTCTTTATCCTTGCCCGCATGATTTTTAGCTTCATTGATAATGCTATTAGAACTTGCCTTGGCTTGTTTCAGTAGTTCAGTTGGGTTTTGATCCAGTATCTCGGCTTCAATTTTGCCTTGAGCTACTCTACTAGCTTCAATGCGCTCAGCAATAAACGCATCACGCTCTCCAATTACGGCAGTAAGCTTGTCAAAGAATATGACCTTCATTAAGAAAATGAAGACAAGAAAACTTATTCCGAAGAATACTGCCGTGAAATCGATTGAGATCATACTTAGACGACCCCGATCATTTTAAGGAAGAATAGTAGAGAGATTAGCCAAGCAAGAATACCCAAGGCTTCGGTCATCCCTGCAAAGATGATTGCGTTAGTACGTAAATCATTAGTGTGCTCAGGCTGTCTTGCTGAACCTTCTAACATTTTGGCACCAATTAGTCCCACACCAATTGCTGGGCCAATTACGCCAAGTGCAGCTAGACCTGCACCAATTGCTAGTCCCATTGTTTCCATTTCTGCCATCGTTATGTATACTCCTTATATTAGATAGACTGCCGATAAGCCCATAACCATTGGATTCTGGGCTTTGACCACGAAATTATAACAAAAGACCCCCAAAAGACAGCAAAAAATGGCTTGACTTAACTAAATCATAACTTTGATTTAGTTAGATATAGCTATGCAGAACTACGGACAAATGCCAAATATACCAATGCCACCAAGCGCACCACAGAGGCTATATGGCCAGGTGCAAGCAGGTGATCGAGTTGGAGGAGCAAGTTTTGGGGACACAGTTAGCCAAATGCTTGGCAAAGCCAATAATATTATGGCTCAGCCAGAAAACCTTAGTATCGAGGCTGTCAAGACAGGTAAAGTCGATATTCACGAAGTTATGATTGCACTCGGTAAGTCTGAGGTCGCATTTAAGTTAATAACAGCTATGACTCAAAAAGTTGTCGGTGCATTTGACAAACTTACTAGTATGCAAGTCTAGGTTATTTAGCCTAGGTGGGTTAGGTAAAAACGGGAATATAAGGGCTAGACCATGGCTGGTGAAGTAACAACCGAAGAGGATTTAAATTTTGATAATAATGCTGCCCCTAGTGGTGGCGGCTTGATGGACAGCATCAACGAGATTATTAATGATCCTCAAAAAAGACTCTATGCAATTATTGGCTTAGTAGTCGTTATTGCACTTAGTGGATTTTTATTTTTTAACGCTCAAAAAGGTAACGAGAACAGAGGTGACTTAGTTCCCCTAGTTCAAGAAATTGATCAAGCTAGGGCTTTTGAGATTGTAGCCAAACTTAAGTCGGTTAATATTGATGCCAAAGTAGGTCCTGGTGAGAGACCTGGTGACTATGTCGTTCAGGTTTACGAGAAAGCAGTTGAGAGTTCTTATTTGATTTTGGCTCGCACCAATCTTTTACAAAATGATGATTATGGTTTGTTTGACGAAAGTGACTGGGCAGCAAGTGATTATGATAAACGAATCAAACTGACTCGTGCTATCAATGGCGATCTTTCTAGAATTATCAGCCGTATGAAGGGACTTAAGGCAGCTATCGTTCGTGTCAATATTCCTGAGCAACAGATTTTTTCTGAATTACAGTCCTCGACTACTGCAACAGTGCAGATAGAGCTGATGAATGAAACTGATGAGTTGAGTAAATCTCAAGTCAAAAGTATTGTGAATCTACTTCGTGGTTATATTCCAAATCTTGAAAGGGATAAGATTTCAATTGTAGATACTCAGGGCAAAAATTATTCTAGCTTTAAAGAAGAAGATGAAGCTGGTGATGATTTTATCGATGAACTTGAGCGCACTAATAAACTAATCAAGTCTAGAGTGGCTAAGTATTTAGATGTGGTGCTTGGGTCTGACGCTTATGAAGTTAGTATTAGTGCAGCAATTAGCCGTGAGAAAGTTGAGAAGCAAGAAACTATCTATAAAGAGGGAGCAGTTGGCGCAAGGCAGAAGGATGTTGAGAAACTTGACGCTGGTTCCAAGGGCAATGTTACTGGTCCTGGTGCTGCTAATTCTAAGAACTATCAATCTGAAAGTGTCAATGAAACTTTATTACCTAGCTTTGAACAAAAAAGCACAACTTACTTACCTGGTAGAGTAACCAAGGTTACAGTAGCACTTGCTGTTGATAAATCTGTGCCAGCTAAGATGTCACTAGAGCAGCTTAGAGAGAGCGTTGCAGCGATCATTGGTCCTGAAGCTTCACCAGGAGATGTCAAGCTGACAGTGGTTGATCTTGGCCTTGATCAAGTGGTGCAAACGGTTGCTCCTCAGAAGCCTGGCATTATGACAACTGTCAATAATTTTTTCCATGGTGGACTTTGGTCTGGCATTATGAAAGTTTTTACCATTATTGCAATTATTCTTGGCTTACTTTTGGTTGCAATCATTAGTTTAAATTTCTTGAGTGCTGCAGCCAATAAAGAATATGTTGCTGATGTTAATCCAAATCTTGGTAATGAGTTTGAGGATATCATTAATGATGAACCTGGAGCTGACTACGGAGAGGCAGCAGCAGTAGAGCAGCAAGAAGCACTTTTGCGTGAGATGATGGGCGAGTCATTTGTAGAAAATGAGATGCCTAAATCTGAACCAAGTTCTTATTCGGCTCCTCAAACACAAGAAAATGAAGAGCAAATGCAATTTGATAATCTATTGAATAATTTTCAGTCAGTTGCTAGCAAAAAACCAGAAATCTTAGCTAAGAAGATTCAAACTTGGTTGGAGGATGATGTTTAATGAGTGCAGAACGTAAACTTAAATCCCTGGCTTTGATCCTGAGATCCTTACCACCAGCGACTCAGAAGACTATTTTTGAACAGTTACCTTTACCATTGGTGCAAAGAATTAGTGATGTTGATTTAACTATTGATGAAACACTTTCACAGGATGATTGGGATTACTTTGCAAATACTTGGCCTGAATTTTATCAATTGATTGACAATGTACGAGCTGATGCTCGTAAGGAAAAAAGTACTAGTTACCTGGAAACAGAACGTCCACGCGTTAAGGAATATATTCAATATCGTTTGGGTGAGACTAATTCAAGACCAAAACTTTCACATGCACTGGCTAAAATCATTGATGAACAAGTTCTAGAAGAGGTGAGCTAATGGCGCTGATCAAGAAAGCAAAACTTGAAGCTATATATGGTGTTGATGAGGCTCTTGAAACCGAAGTAGCTTCATTTGATGAGCAGCCAGTTGAGACTCCAGCTCTAGAAGCTGGTGTTGGTGAGGCTTTGAGCCTTGAAGATGAGCAAGAGCTTGGATCTAAAGTTGATCAATTGGTCGCACAAAAAGATGCTGAACTTGCACAAGTTAAAGAAGCCGCTCTTTTACAAATTGATCAAGAATTAGAGGCGGCTAAGTTGCAAGCACAGGAGATTTTGGTTGAAGCTAGCGAACAGGCTGATAGTATGCGCAATCAATTGGATTCTGAACGTCAAGAATTTGAACAAGCCAGAGCTGAGCAAGCAAGGCTGCTTGAACAGCAGCGCCAGCAAATTGAAGCTCAAGCGATGAGCAAGGCTGATGATTACATCAATCAATTGATGCAAATTCTTTCTAGCTTTCATAAATTCAAAGCAGATATTTTGGCTGAAGCCAAAGATGAGATTGCTGGCCTGGCGCTGTCGATTGCTAAGCAGGTTTTGGGTGAACATGCCAAGCTTGATGAGACGCTGATTATTGATCAGGTCAAGTCTGCAATTAGCAAACTTGCAGTTAGTTCTGGCTTAATTGAGATCTCAATTCATCCTGATGACCTAGAGCGTAAGGCTGATTTAGAGCAAGATTTAGCTAGAATTCTTGACACCAGTGTCAGGATTAGTTTTCTTGAAGATAGTGCGGTAGATCAAGGTTCTTGCCTTATAAAGACCTCTGGCGGGCGTTTGGACGCAAGTTTTAGCTCACAATTTGAGCTAATTCGTGTTGCTTTTGAGCGTTATTTGGGGCATAAAATCAGTGAAATCCAAGACTTAGATGGTCTTGGAAAGGGAATCGAAATGACAGCAGATCCAAATGCTAACAATGCAAATCTGGCCAGTGAGCCAAGTGATTCTGATCTAGAAATGATTGGTGAGCTTGACCTTGCTGATCTTGAGATCGATGAGGATATGGATAAATTGTTACAAGATGTTTTGAACAGTGATGCTGATGTGCAGGTTGATGCTTCTGTCAAGATCGATGACGATATTTCATTAGACAAGGCTGACGCTGATGAAGAACTAGGTTTAAATGATACTTTGCTTGATGAGGGAGCTAGCGAAGAGGAAGAAACTGAGTCTGAGGAAAATGAAGAAGGCGTTGAGTTTGAAGAGTTTAATGAGTTTGCTGAAGATCCTGAACTAGCTGAAGATAGTAATTTTGATGGCAGTGCGATGGATGATAGATTCCCTGAGTACTAGCCACCCATAGCTTAACCTTTACCACTTTTCAAGATATCCATACTCGAGTAAA
>JAPPOW010000168.1 GCA_028817775.1 Candidatus Melainabacteria bacterium
TGTAACGGCGTAACGCTTCGCTAATACGTATTAGCGAAGCGTTACGCCGTTACAACCCGGAAGGGATAAGATAACGCTTACAATTTTATGACTTTTTGGCGTGCCTCTGACCAATTACCAGCCTGGTCCTGCAGCACCAATGAAATCTTATGATAGCCAGAACTTAAACCTGCAACTCTAAGTTTACGACGCTCACTAATGACACCATCAATATTAGACACCCATCTATATGCTTGGATTTTTTTACGGTTCTTGCGTCCGCCAAGATTGGCTCTCAAGCTGCGACCACGACGCGCAATTTTGAAATTAATATCATCAAAGTTTGCAGGATTCAATTGCTTAGAAGGACTAACATTCATCACTCTAAACACAGGCTCAGACCACTTACCGTCAAGAGCTTGCGCTCTAACTGAAATCACATGTGAGCCTTCTGATAAATCGTCTACCACCACAGTTTGATCACTACCAAGAAAACCATCGATATCTGAAGTCCACTCATAGTCAACTACAGCAGGGTCACTAATAGCAGCACTGATCTCAACTTCTTCACCAATCACTGTTGTGTTTGGCATAAGAATATCATCAACTTCTAGGGGGAATTCAATTGCAGCGCTGAGACCTTCAACAGTCTCACCATGATCACGGTAACGTCTAAACTTAGTTTCCTGGCTTGAAGCAAACAATCTTTCTTTCACTTCATCAGCACTAATAGGGTTGACTTTATTCTTGGCTTTGATCAAAGCAGCGACTCCAGCAACCAAAGGCGCTGCCATCGAAGTACCAGACTGGTAATCATACTTGTTGTTTGGCACAGTACTAAATACCCATGAACCTGGTGCCACCATATCTACCCAGTCACCATAATTAGAAAAACTCATCTTAGTTAAGTTGTCAGCAATCGCTCCTACGCTAATCACTTCAGGGAAAGCTGCTGGATACATCTTGCTTGAAGTCGAGTTATTGCCAGCTGCAGCTACCATGACAATATCAAGACTGTCAGCTAGTTTGATGATGTCATGCAAAACCCCGAGTCCACCACCTGCAAAACTCATATTAATCACATCAGCATCATTGTTAATCGCGTAAGCAATTGAATCAAGGATGTCAGAAGTTTTGAGGAAAGCTGAAGAACCAGTAGAGAAGCCTGCTCTAAGCGGCATGATTTTTACTTCTGGTGCGATGCCACTGATACCAATTTCATTGTTTTGAGTAGCTCCAATGATGCCAGCAACATGAGTACCATGACCATCGAAGTCAGTTGGATTATTGTCTGCCCTGCCACAATCCTCACCTGGAAAACAACTGAGACCCGTCGTAGCAACAAAATCCCAACCACGGATATCATCAACGTAACCATTACCATCATCATCGATCCCATTAGCAGCAATCTCGTCTTCATTTGACCAAATATTTGCCACTAAGTCTTGATGTTGATGATCAACTCCAGTATCAATGACAGCAACAGTGATACCTTCACCCTTGGTAATTTCCCAAGTTGCTTCTGGATTGAGTAAGTCATGTGACCACTGATTGATCTGTAGAGGGTCATTAGTCTCTGAACTAATTTCATAAAGTAGGTTTGGATATACTGCTTCAATTTCATAATCCCTATCGTTATAGTGAGCAGCGTTAAGTTTGCGAATTAATTTTTTGACTTCGCGCTTTGAAAGTTTTTTGTCGAGCTTAAGGAGAGCAAGTTGTGATCTCAATTTCATCTTAGTAAGCTTGCGTAATTTGCGGGCCTTGGCGTGCTTGCGGCGAGCCTTGGTGAATAAACCTGATTTCAGTCCTTCTTGCAAATTATATTTGCGAGTAAAATTATCGATAAATTCAATTTCTTGTTCTTGCGGCTCTGGGTGCTTGAGCTTGTACTGAATAATCAGCTCCCCAGTAGCCATTAGCTCATCTTCGTCCTCTGCCTGAACAGGATTGGTAAAATAGCCAATCAGTAATACAAATATGAGCGCAAAGCGGGTAAGGATCGAAAATGGCGCCATTAAAGGCTTTTGACCCCTCAGAAGGGCATCAAAAGACCAGCCAAGCGGCTTATTTATTTTTTCTTTTCTAGGTTAAGGAACCGAGCTCCGACACCTCTTATCTTGCAAAAGCCTAGGTTAATAGTACGGCAACCCCTCATATAGACTAGATTTGCCGGTGTTTATATAAAGATTTAAGTAAAAAAGCTAGACCTAGCGTGATAAAATGCTCCTTCTAATAGGGGGATACAAATCATTTTTAGGAGTTAACTATTATGGCTACAGCAGAAAAGAAATCAAGCAAGAAACTCAAGCCGCTCAACGACAAAATCGTTGTACAGAAGGCAGAGGCAGAAGCAAAAACTGAAGGTGGAATTTATCTTCCAAGCGGCTCACAAGAGAAACCTCTTGAAGGAATTGTAGTTGCAGTTGGTCCTGGTCCTCGTAACGACAAGGGCGAAAGACAAGAGCTTCAAGTTAAAGAAGGCGAAAGAATTCTTTACTCAAAATACTCAGGTACTGAGTTTAAACAAGATGGCAAAGAACTTCTCATTATCAGTGAGAAGGATGTTCTTGCAGTTATAGAAGGATAGTAGGAGAAGAAAAAATGGCAAAACAAATTCTTAGAAAAGACGAAGCACGCAAAGCGCTTGCAAACGGCATCCAAACAGTCGCTGATATCGTTTCAGTTACTTTAGGTCCAGCAGGTCGCAATGTTGTGCTTGAGAAAAAATTCGGTGCACCACAATCAATTCGTGATGGTGTCACTATCGTAAAGGAAATCACTGAGCTTGAAGATCAGTTCGAGAGTGCTGGTGCAGCTTTGATCAAAGAAGCAGCAACCAAGACTAACGATATCGCAGGTGATGGTACTACTACTTCAACTCTACTTGCTGGTGCAATTGTTGAAGCTGGTATGAGACACTTAGCCGCCAAAGCTAATCCAGTATTACTTAAGCGCGGAATGGACAAAGCTACTGAGTTTGTTGTTGGAGAATTCAAACAACTAGCTAAGGAAGTTAAGTCATCTCGTGATATCGAGCAAGTTGCAACTATCTCAGCAGCCAACGATGCTCAGATCGGTCAATTTATCGCAGAAGCGATGGAGAAAGTTGGTAGAGATGGTGTAATCACTGTTGAAGAATCTAAATCAATGACTACAGAACTTGAAGTTGTTGAAGGTATGCAATTCGACAAAGGTTATATCTCACCTTACTTCGTAAACAACACTGACAGAATGGAAGCTGTACTTGATGAGCCATTCATTCTTGCAGTAGACAAGAAGATCAGTATCGCTCATGACCTAGTACCTACTTTAGAGTCAGTTGCTAGATCTGGCAGACCACTTCTTATCATCGCTGAAGACGTTGAAGGTGAAGCTCTTGCAGCACTTGTAATCAACTCACTTAGACAAGTACTTAAAGTTGCAGCTGTCAAAGCACCAGGTTTTGGTGATAGACGTAAAGCAATGCTTGAAGATATCGCGATCCTTACTGGCGCTAAAGTTGTATCAGAAGATCTTGATATGAAACTTGAGAACGTAAGTCTTGAAGACCTTGGTGTGGCACGTAAGGTTGTTGTCAGCAAAGACAAAACTGTAATCGTTGCAACTGAGAACACTAAAGATGAAGTTGCTACAAGACTTAAGCAGATTGATTCTCAAATTGATGAAAGTGATTCAGACTACGACAAAGAAAAACTCAACGAACGCAAAGCTAAACTTAGCGGCGGTGTTGCAGTGATCAAAGTTGGTGCAGCTACAGAGCCTGAGCTTAAAGATCGTAAGCTTAGACTAGAAGATGCGCTTAACGCGACTCGCGCAGCAGTTGAAGAAGGAATCATCCCTGGTGGTGGTACTACTCAAGTCAAAGCTTCTAAAAAACTTGAAGCTAAATTGTCTGAGTTTGATGGTGAAGAAAGACTTGGTGCTGAAATTATTGTTCAAGCACTTCGTAAGCCAACAATGCAGATTGCAAACAACGCTGGTTTCTCTGGTGAAGTTGTAATCGAGCGTGTACTTGCTGAGTCTGAGAATGTTGGTTTCAATGCAGCAGTTGGACAGTATGTAGATATGTTCGATGCTGGTATTGTTGACCCAGCTAAAGTTTCTCGTACTTCACTTCAGAACGCTGTTTCAGTAGCAGGTCAAATCCTTCTTACTGATGCAATCGTTGTTGAAATCAAAGAAGAAGGCGCAGCTCCAGCGATGCCAGCTGGTGCAGGCATGCCAGGCATGATGTAAACAAGTTATGCAAGGTTCTTACGATTTTAGTCATGAGTGGGGACCTTGTTAATTTCAAATCAGAATGGCTTCCTTCGGGAAGCCATTCTTTTATCTAGTGCGCTTTGCTATAATTATCTCGAATGGAGCTGCCATACAGAGAATTAATACAAGCTGCAGTAACAGCTTTACCGGAGCAGCCGACCAAGGCTTTCATAACAGAGCTCAGCTTAGGGGCTAGAGTTGATAGAGATATTGAAGATCCAGATACAGTCGCAGATCTGCTCTCAACCATTGCATATAAATCTAGATATAGACAAAAGAGAGAAGCGGGATTGGCTTTGATGCACTTGGCTCAGGCGCAGGGTTATCAGCAAGCTTGTATTAGTCGAGCCAAAAAATATTTAGAAGCAGTAGATCCTTCGGACCTTCGGCAACTATCTGATATACCCAGTGTTTGGATGGGTGACTTGAATAGATACTTTCAATCTGCTGATCTTGCTGAATTTATTCACACTAGTTCAGATTATAGTGCTCATGAGAGTTATGAAATCATACAAAAACTAGCGACTAGAGGTGATGCAGTCGCCTGCTTTAAGTTTGCTGAATCAGTTATGTCTAAGTGTTACAAAGAGTTTGATATTCTTAGATCATTAACTAGAAGACTTTTAACTAATGGTCATGTAAGTCAGTTACAAGATTATATTATCTCTGAAGACGAGGATGGAATAGCCCATAGAAATTATGAGGCTTTATTTGAAACATGTGATCGTATTTTCCGAGCAAAAGCAACTAAACAAAAAGGTAATCATGTTCATAATTTAAGCCCAATTTTGGACTTTGTAGATTTTCTGATTCAACATTTTGATAAAGCACCGAAAGAAATATTGCAGTCCTTGGTTTTAAATCTTTGTAAATTAGCAAATAGAAGCCGACTAGCACAAACTATAGAAGCTGCAACAAGACACGGACAAAACTTTCTTAATTTATTTGGATACGATGAAGCAATTGCGTATTCATTGGAGCATGTTCTTGATAAGGATGCTGATGGCACTGATGACTCAAGGTTAAGAAAACAAAATAGGGTCAGAAGTGTTACTAGAGCAATAGAGAAACAACCTAGAAGACCTGGATAAGCTAACAATAAGCCCTCGTCGCATTATCTTGCTATAATTACCTTCATGAAGCCTTTGAATCTGGAAAATGCTAGAGCTTGTGCTGCCCAACTTGGGGACTTTATCAGCCGGGCCCTAAATAATGAAGAAGCAAAGCCAGCTGATAGCATCACTACTAAACCTACTCCGCCAGCAGTCAGAGAAGTAGTGAGGCAACTATCCCTACCAATAATACAAAGCGGGACTAGACCACTTTCAGTTTTTCAAGACCTTATAGCAGGGCTTAAAGATTCTTCAAGCCAAGTAGAATCACTAGATTCACCTCAGATTCAAGAAAAAGAAGGTGAAGAAAACAGGCGACTCATTGTTGACCTCATAAGAGAGTTGAGTAAAGCAGGAGCTGATCTTAAAAAAGAATACCGGATAGATACACATGCTGCATTGGGTCAAGCAAGGCTTGGGCTTAGTGCAAATATTGACTCGCCAGCTGGTCTCTTTAGTAGCACATGGAGACAGGGTAGTGACGATTGCGAATCAATAGTACTAAACCGCCGCCCGGAAGCAGGAAACAATAACGGCAGACCATATATTAAGCAGCTCTTCTTTAGCTATAATAAAACTAGACCTGAATTATCTTCCTGCATAGTCAAGATTGAAGACCCGCAAGGACAAGAGACGCAAGAGGTCTACTACAGAGCACTTGGTATCAACAGATCAAACCGACAAGTGGAGCAAAGCAACCCTCTAGCTAATGCATTGATAGAAACTTTTTATCCTTACGTTGTGCAACCATTGTTTGCCCATGACGGCGCTTCTCCTATAGCCTCGGAGACTGGTGTTGAGCAACCTCAAGATTTTGATGCCTTGGTAGCAAGAGTTATTGAAAGATGTCCTGATACAGAAATTAGCAGCAAACTCAAAAGAGAAATAACCATCTCCCAAAGCCTTGCAAGCAATGTCGAAGAACTGGGTTGCAAAACAACAGCTCTTGGGGCTTTGCCTTTGGATGTTCATAAATTCCTAGAGGCCTCCAACCTAGAAAGAGATCTAGTAAGAGATAGCAATGCTGACCACTATGCTCAATTTTTGGCTAATACTAATCGTCGCTTGAGACTTTTTACTGAAGCTCTAAGATTGAGCGGTTTGGAAATAAGCCCTGTCCCATCTAATGACGGCTCATGTGCAAAAAATTCTACTTGGTCTATTGAAATTGATGACGGTTCCAAGCTTCAATACACTCGAGCCAAAGATGATGAGAAACTAGATTCAGTAGAATTAAGCTTAGCTTGTGGTGATGGCTATAGTCTAAAACTATCAAATTCCCGAGAGTTCCCTCACCAAATGGTATCTCTTACAGAAGGTGATGATGAAAAACTAGTGGCTAGCTTTTATTACTATACAGTTGAAGTTGATAGTCAATCTAACCTTATGATAGAAAGGCCTGACCAACAGAAAGACAATAAATGTCTTAGGGTTAAAACTTTCCAGCAATACTAGATAAAGTCAATTAGAGAAAGTAAAAACTCGGCAGCTGGAATAACCCTAATTCCTTCTATTAACTGCTGACGATCACCCAAGTATAAACAAATCAACTCAGCCTCTGGGTAATCTTTAGCAAAAGATTTGAGCCCTTTAAGATCCGATTTATCAATCTTACTTGCATGTTTAACCTCTATTGCAAGCAATTTTTTTTCTCCTAGAAGAACAAAATCAACTTCAGTACCATGAACAGTACGCCAATAAAATATTTGATAGCCAAGTCTATGATACTCGTTGACGGCAAGCAAATCTTGCAAGACCAATGTCTCCAAACCTGCTCCATGCAGTTCAGAAACCGAATCTAAAATACTCTTGGGTCTTAAATGGTAATAAATCCCTGCATCAAAAAAGTAAAACTTTGGATGAGCGACTAAGCGCCTTTTGGCTCGCTTAGTGAACACTGGCAATCTATATGCAATTAGCATATCTTCAATCAAATCAAAGTAGCCTGCTACTGCATTAGCTTTCACTGAGGCATCACGTGCAATAGCACTCATATTCAGAGTAGAGCCCTGAGAAAAACTTGCTGCTTCCAAGAAGCGGGAAAACGCGTCAAGGTTTCTTGCAAGCCCCTCCTGCATTACTTCTTCTTTGAGATAGGTTTTGATATAAGAAATGAGGTAGTGAGCTTTATCCAAATCTTGCTTGTCATAGATACTTGGCATATGCCCAAACTCTAAAGAGTGAGCAAGGTCAAACTGACAAGCTAACTCCATTGCAGTAAGAGGATAAAGCTTAAAAGTCAGAGCTCTACCTGCAAGTAAATTAACTCCATCTCTTTTGAGTTTACGCGCACTTGAACCAGTGAGGATAAATCTACGTGAGTCTTGCTCAATTAATTTATGAACTTCGTCTAGTAAACTTGGCAACTTCTGAATCTCATCAATGACAATCCATTGCTTTGGATCTTGACCAAGATACTGCTTGAGCTTGCTAGGATTTGCTTCCAAATCAAAGCGCAATTCACTATCAAGTAGATCAAGATAGAGGGCATCTGGAATTTGCTTAGATAGCCAATAGCTTTTACCCACTCCTCTTGGCCCAAACAAAAATATGCTTTGCTGCCCGTCTAATGGTAATTTAAGGGATCTTTCCAGCATCTAAGATGAATTATACCGTATTTTTCACGGTACTAACATGAGAAATACCGTATTTTTCACTCTAGGCTATGAAATCTAT
>JAPPOW010000087.1 GCA_028817775.1 Candidatus Melainabacteria bacterium
AGCATAATCTTCTTGAAATCATCTTTGGTAATTTGATCATTTTCAAAATCTCTAATTAGGAAAATATAGCCAGGCAATTCATGGAAGGCTAGTGGCAGACGCCAGTAACTATTGAACTGCTGACGGATCTGATCATTACTAAGTTCTGGATTTAATAATGCTGCATGTTCGTCACCAAAAATTTCAGCTAGCACCTCATGAACTAAACGACCTGATTTAGTACTTGTGTCACCCTTGAGAACATTAAGTAAGAGATCAGAATCAGAACTCTGCTCTTTGAGCAATGCCTGACCTTCTGGTGTTTTGCCATGGTCTGAAATAGTGTCTCCTGAAACAATTGCTGCTAGATCAAACTTAGCGTCACGGATTTCATTCTCAGCTTTGCCGGCTGAATCTATGACCCTCAGAATATGTTTTGAGTTGAGATGGGTTGGTCCATCGACAGCATCCTGATGTAGGTGCCCATGTTGCGCTGCTATTGCTGGTGGTAATATTGTCGTTTGCATTTTAAATCTCCTTTGTTTTTGAATGCGATGCAAACAAGGATATCGAAGAGATTCGATCGAGTCATGCAAATATAGCCCAGGTTATGATCAAGTTATTCGAATATATATCACGCGTTGTTGAAAAATAAGCAAATTTTCAATCCATGATCAATGCAATACAAGATTGATAATCGAAAATCTATATCATGAAAAACAAGTGACTAGAGCAAATTGCTAGAATTATCTTATGTCTGAAATTTCACTGGCTGCAATTGCCGAAAAACCTTTTCTAGATTCTGCTAGAGAAGACTTTCCTGATCAAGGCGACTCATATGATAACAGGCCTCAGCAAACAAATGAGGTGATCAAAACTATATTTTGTAGACAGAACCAAGTTGAAGGCAACTATAGGCTTGAACATCAATCCGATAGAAGGCAAGTTCTATTTGACAATGATAAAAAACTTTTTTATGTTCATCAAAGCAATAAGGCAAAAGTAGTCGATGAACTAGCTTCGGTAATTTACCAAGCACTAGAAAAAATCTTGAAAGTCTTAGATCATTTTGCAGCAACTAGACGCTTATTCAATATGCAAGCTACTGCAGCAGAATCTATACGGGACACAGAAGAACGAATTGCCCTTAGAGACCTTGCCAAAGATTCAATACTACAAATCAAAAGATTTGTTAGCCCAGTCCTGGAACCACTAATGCAAAAAATCAGGAAGGAGCCAACTACACAAAGCAATGGTAAGGACTTCCTACAGAAACTACTAGAAGCGCTGAGATTGCAAAGTTTCCATTCAAGAACTGTTGGCGCTTTGCTAGCTGATAATGAAACTAGTGCTCTGGAAACAATAGAGCAGATCTATAATACTAACTTAGATGAACACTGGTACTCATCTTAAACTATCTATCAGCAGTTTCTGTAAATAGCTGCCAGAGAGCTTCAGCAGCAGGACCATGAGAGTCTGAGATCCGGCGGATCTGATAGAGCGGAATATGATTGGTATTCTTGGAAGGCAGCTTCACTAACTTGCCCTGGTCAATATCATCATCTATATATTCACGTGGCATGAAACCCCAACCCAAACCTTCAAGTAAAAATTTCTTCTTAAGCTCAAAACTACCTACGGTCCAAGTATTGGTTTGCTCAATCAAATCATTGGCAGCTTTTTTGGCAAGTAAAGATCTTTCACCAATAATCAATTGAGTCAAACTTGAAAAATAATTCTCGTTCAAATTTGAACTCGCTGCAGGATAGTCCGGAATACAAACCGGAATATATTCTACTGTGCGCCAATAGAGTTTATCCAAATCCACTTGAGCAGGGGGATTACTGGAGATAATCATATCTGACTCCTCAGCCATTAAAGATTGAAGCGGTCCTTCAAAAGAACTGAAGAACAACTTAAGCTCAGTCTGTGGGAACTTGAGTTTGAAGTTCTTCAATACTTCAGTAAATACTTCATTGGGACTAACCACCGAAATACTGAGTGCAAGCTTTGCTTCAACACCTGATTTAAGACTCTCAGTAAAATCAACTAACTCATCTTGCATCTTGAGTATATGCTTGGCTTTGTTATAAATTAAGCGACCAGTCTCAGTTAACTTAGGTCTATAACTCTTGCGATTAAAGACTTCAATTTCCAATTCTTTCTCTAAATTCTTAATGGCATAACTAACTGATGATTGAGCCTTGTGCAATTCTTCAGCAGCAGCTCTAAAACTACCGTGATTAACAATCGCAACAAGGGCTTCCAAGGCTTCATGACTGATAGACATAACTGATCAACTCAGCCTTAATACTAGCACTAATGATCAAGCAAGACTAGCATGCATTTTTTCTTTCATAGCCCTAACTGCACGCCTCATATTAGTATCACCTCGTTCTGTTCTTAGCAAAGACAAATAGGGTTGTGATTCCACATAGTCATCGTAACGCTCTAAGACCTCATCAAGCCTAGTCTCGATTTCTTCAACTGCTACAGACTTGCCTTCTAACTTCCTAGCATAAAGCTCAAGGTATTGAATGAAATTATTATAGACGGGTATCTCAAATTGAAAAACTTTATCTAATGTCCTGAGAGTTTCTTGCAGTATTTTAGGTTGACGCTGCCCCCTACGTCCTACAGCAGCTTCTGTCCTCCGTCCAATCTGCGCTAAAAACTTAGCTACATTGTTCCAAAGCCTTTGTGATTCATCCCGAACTTTTTTGACATAATCAACTAACTTGCTTAGTCTTGCACCAATCTGCTCTTGCTTAGCCACTTGATTTCTTGCTTCCAAGCTTCTGCGCAAAGGAACAACAATTTGCTGAACTAGACTTGGCTTGCTAGCTTCAAACTCATCAAGCTCCTGCACTTGATTATGCATATGGGCCTGCTCTTCAGCAATCTGGATGCTCACACCCCAAAACTCTGCAGCAAGTTTTTGATCTGGATTGTTTGGATTGAGTGAATGAACTTTCTTCAAAGTACTAGTTAGATCACTAGCACGTTTTGACTGCTCAGCTATCATCATTAAAGCCTCACACAAAATCTCCGAATGTCCGTTAGTAAAGCTACCCTGCTCCGACTCCAATAATTCTCTAAAAGCTTCAAGCTTAGTTCTATATATATTCATTGCAGGAGCAAAACTCATACGATCTGCAGCTTTCTCTATTTTGTGATTAATATGAATTGGTCTAAGAGCTCCCTCTAGTTTTTTTAAAGTCTCACTTTGCAATTTTAAATATCTTTTGAACAGATGTAATTCTTGCCGGCCAGATAGCTGACGATCTGAATTAATCTCAGCAATACTAAGGTCTATAGCTTCAATCTGCTGGTCAATTGCTGAAAAATCCCAGTCCTCATCGGCATTAAGATCTATCAGGGCTAATACAGCATCAAGGATTAACTCATCTCTAACTGCAATTTCATCTTGTAGTTTTGTCCTATACTCTTGTAGTTTGATAGCAAGCTCAGATTGATCAGTAGCCACTGCTGAAGTTTTGGCTGAACGAGAATTCTTGCCTCTTCTTTTACTAGGCCGGGGAGCAGCTAGTGCTGCACCAGAAGGTCTACCACTAAGCTGCAATGGTCTATGAATTGATACTCGCCCAAAAGACAAAGAACTGCGTTTATCTCTGATTTGTTTATCTTCTAAGTTAATAGACCTAGCTTGATTCACTATAACCATTAGCTGCTGGTAAAATCCCCTAAGCTCCTCAAGCTCCTCAGAGCTAGGAAAATCATCAGGTTTCTGGTCTTGGCTATAAGCATCGAGAATTGAAAATTCTACTTTAATCCTCTCAATATGTATCGGCACCTGCTCGGTAAACCTAGTTGCTCTTTCAGAATGTGCTGCCAAACTAGATAAAGTAAGCAAAGACGAAACCAAAGAATGAAAATGTGGATTTTTAAATTTGGCAATTTTCTCAGCCAGAGGCACTATAGTTGCCTTGAGTGCAAGGCGATTCAAATAAAGCTCATCACGACTGCCTTGCTCAGGAAGGTGAGCTCTTCTACTACCTGGCAAAAACCTTAAACTAGTTGCTTCTTGGGGCATTAATCCTCGATTATAGCATTAAGATAAATGATTCTCCGGGCATTATTGTAATAGATTTATAAATTTTGCCTCAAATCTCGCATCTCTAGAGCTATCCTATCAACAAGCATCTGAGCACGAGCGATTGACAATTAACAAAAGAAGCCGGGCATAAGCCTAAGGTGAGAACTTTATTATTGCTATTAATGATTTCTATATCAGCTTTTACTGCTCTGCGAGCTGAAGGTGATGGCGGCCCATTTGATGATGGTGATGAAGGCGGTGGCGGATTTTTTAATGTCGCAAAAAAAATGCCAAAGTGCAAAGGCAAGAAACTCTATAGCACGCTGCCTGTTGATCTAGAAGATCTCGATTATATCGAACCGCTTGGTGGCTTTAGTCCTCCTTCTCACGTCTTCCCAGTCAAGCACAACTACTTCTATATGAAGCGCACTGATCCTGATGATAGTAATAGTGCTGCTGTTGAAACCACGCTCTTTGCGCCAACTGATTTAACTATTAGTCGAATGGTCTCGAATGAATATCATGAAAGTGGTCGCACTGATTATTCAATTAACTATGCAGTTTGCAAACAAGTCTCTGGTTACTTCTATCACGTGGCGACATTGTCTGAAGCAATCGCTGAAGAATTTGACAATAATGAAAACAAAAGATGTTCTGAGTTCTCTCCTGGTGGTGACACTCGCACTGAGTGTGTTGCTAACGGTATCAGCATCAAGGTCAAAGCTGGTGATGCAATCGGACAAGTTGGTGGTGATGCAGTCTATGCTTCATTTGATTTTGGTACTTCAGACAAAAGAAAAAAATCTAAATTCGTTAACAAAAAACGCTGGGGACGAGACAAAAATGTTGTCTGCCCGCTTGACTACTTTGATAGTGACAACAAAGCTTCACTTGAAGAATTTCTGGGCAATGGCAGCATAGCTAGAACCGTCGAGCCACTTTGTGGCAGCAATAACCTTGATCTCAAGCGCACAGCACAAGGCAATTGGATACTAGAAGGTGAGTCAGACATTCTGCTTGAAGACCCGCATCTAGCATTAATCTATGACAATATCGATCCAAGTATTGGCATTGTCTCGATGGGTGACTCGCTGGAAGATCAAGGTATGGTTTCAAGTGAATATACATTTGAACCTGAAGCTAGTGGTACTATCAATCGTAACTTTGCTGATGTCACTGCTGATGGGCAGATCTATTGCTATGAAATAAATAATCGTTTCCCAAGAGAGACTACAACTGAAAGCCACGTCTTGGGAATTCAATTAGTTGATAAGCTCACACTTAAAGTAGAGAAGTTAAGCAATGCTAGTTGTTCTGATGGCGAATTAGGATTTAGTGATACAGCTGTGATTTTTGAACGCTAGCCACTAGGGTCCTAGCTTGACATTCGACAAAATTAATATGATGGCAAAGTCCTAAGCACCAATACCATCGGCGAGAAGAGACTCGCGAGCCTCAGATGGGGCACCACCCTGGTAATTAATATGCTCTAACCAATTTGATAATTCAGTTTGATTAGGAAGTCGATCTGCTCTAGTTAAAATAGCAGCAAGACCAGAACCCACAGTTCTTGCAGGTGCTGCAACAGAACCAAAGGAGCTGCCCAATCTTTCTAAAAGAGCGACCTCCTGAGGCTTTAGCCTATATCTAGCAGAACCACAGGCTCTTGAAATCCTTCTCAACTCACTCAGCTCTTTTGAATTAAGTGTGTTGACAGCCTTGAGCACATTATCAAAATCAGCACCAAATGCCGCAACAAAAGCTTTAAGTTGAAAAAACCTGTTGGCACCGAAGTTCTCGATAAACTTAGCACCCTCAGTAGTCCTTCTTGCCATTAATTCACTCTCTGAATTTCTTACTCTGTCTATTTCAAGAGCTGGACCCTGAATTCCGCGCAATCCCCTTCCGTTAAAAATTCTTGATAAACTATTCCTTAAATCACATAAAGCCATTTCGCAAGCTTAACATAATCCCAGCATTCAGTGCAAACTCGGGAATTCGAGCCCTCCGATTGCTACTATTATCTTATTATGGTTGCGCAAAACATTGTCGAGAATAGAAGCTCAGAGCAAACTGCAAATTTTATGCAGCTGCTAGATCGTAGGGAGCGTACCCGGCCCAGTGGCGCAAGCTTTGCCGCAAATGCAAACTCAAGACTAGCAAGATACCCTAGAACCAGAGCAAGATTAATGAGCAGCAGCCTTGGTGAAAGAATTGATTCAAGACTAACTATAGCTAAACTTGCTGCAGCGAAAGATCGGGTTCAAAACACTGAAAGCAAAAAGCAAAAAAAGACAGATCATGATAGAGAAGCTTCACGCATTAATTTTATAAGTCACCAATACAAAAGATTCTCTGAAGCTGTTCAGTTTTTTGAACGAAGCATCAAAGCCATGAAGCTGACGAAAGAAGCAGCACCAATTTTAGAAGCACTCAAATCAACCTGGAGATTTTTTGATGAGAATCCAGTAGAGAACTACGGAGCTTATGATGTAGTCAGTTGTTATAACTTCTCTGGTAAGGAAACTGCTATTGCTGATCTAATCCTTAATCATCTCAGTGAGCTCTTTGACAGTGACCCATGCGCAGCAAGAAGAATTTGGACCAGCCTTGAACTAGCTTCAAAATTTGATATGAGATTTGAGTGGTTCACCGGTAGAGTTGCAGCTGCTAGCAGACGAGAAGTAGCAGAGACAATCACTAATTACAGAGTTCAGCATGATCAGTTAGCTGCATTAGATTCAGCAGATTTAACTGGCTTTCAAAGAGAATTCTTAGATCTAGTTAATCAGCGCCGAAGAGCAATGATAAAATCGCAAGATGCAAATGTCGAAGTTTATATAGGACTGGGTTTGTTAAAACAAGCCATTGTCAACAATGATAATTCTCACTTGAAGCGACATGACCTTCATCCTGAACTTAGACTTGCAATTGACTATCTAAAAAATGACGCTGAAATAATTAAGCTCTATCACCAAGGTTCTTATACGGCAAGTCAGATGCTTGAGTTTCTATCCTAGTTTGGAGTCAGGGGATCTCCCATATCAATTCGGAGTCAGGGTTGTATCCGCATTTATAGTTAGTAGTTTTAATCAATACGGATTTAAGTAAAATGGCACGGAGTTTTGGCTTAACCGCCCAACAAATGTCTTAAAAAAGGGGTACTTGACAATTTCGACTATTCACTCAAAGGCAATAATTATCTACATGGTTATTGTTCTGACAACCAATGTATAATCTTTTTGAACCTTTTTGAGCTGGTCCACGACCGAGTGAATTATTTGCATAGACCCTTATTCTATATGTACCAGCCTCAGGAAGAGGCTCGAGACTCGTTAGCCCCTGATCTTTGTAATCATTAATTATGAGATCTTTATTGAGTTTATAAATTATGCGTCCATCGATACTGGAAAGGGTAATATAGCTATCATTATATATCCTCGGATAATTTTCTATACCCGGAGCTCCCTGAACGTCGATAGTAAGATTGTAAAAGTGTGCAGCTTCTTGAGCATCCCAACTTATAATAAACAAACCATCATCTAGATCTTCTAATTTCATGGCTGTAACCATTGATGGTACTGTTTCAGGCTCAGGAGTTAAAACAAAAATCCCTTGAGCATATTTACTATGACCAACTGAATTAATAGATATAACTCTTACTTTATAGTTGCCTGGATCTAGCCTATCTTCAATCTTATAATAATTATTCACTTGTTATGGCTTGAGTAACACGGTTCCAATGCTTTTTTATTTCATCAAATTTATATAGTATCAATTTATAACTTTGTGCCCCAACTGCGTGATCCCATTCTATTAAAGGCTCCACATCAGTAATCAAGCCGTTTGGTAGAATTTTATTTGTTTTGCTAGGTAATTTATCTTCTGAATTAACGACAAATTCAGCTGTTTCTAGATCGATAAGATCCCCTGATCTCTTATTGAA
>JAPPOW010000143.1 GCA_028817775.1 Candidatus Melainabacteria bacterium
AGTTTATATGACGGCTAATTTCTTTGCTGCAAGCTTTGCTGATGGTGATGAGCCAGGTTTGGCTTACTTCACTTCTCAGCTACTAGAGCGCGGCACTAAGAAGAAGGATAAGTATGAGATCTCTCGTTTGCTTGATTCCTATGGTGCTGATATTGATTTTCATGCTTCCCGCGAGAACTCTAGAATTGAAGTCTCTACTTTGACTAAGTATCAAGATGAAGTATTTGATCTATTGCATGAGATTTTGCAAGAGCCAGCTTTCTTGGAGGAAGAACTAGAGCGACTCAAGACTGAGACTAAAATTAAAATTAAACAAGAGGACGATTATCCAAGGCGCATAGCTGGACGTGAATTGAGTCGTATGATTTATCCTGCTGGTCATCCTTATTATGCTTACTCCGTTGAGGAGCGGCTCAAAGCAATTGACAATATCACTATCGAGGATATTTTAGTCTTCTATAAGAAGCACTACAACAAGAGAAACTTGATGGTTTCTATCTTGGGTGATCTCAATGAAGCTAAGGCTAAATCTTTGGTTGATGCTACCTTTGCCGATTGGAATAAAGATGGTTTGGATTTGGATGGTAATAATCCTCCTGAAATTCCATTGGTTGAACTCAAAGAAGCTGAAGAGAAAGTCATTACTATGCCTGATAAAGTGCAGACTGAAATTAGTATGGGGCATGCTTCTAAAGTAAGCCGCATGCATGATGATTTCTATCCATTGCTCTTGGCTAACTATGCCTTGGGTGGTAGCTCACTCTCGTCTCGCTTGGGTACTGTGGTGCGTGATCAAAATGGTTTGGTCTATAACATCAGATCTTCATTTGCTGCTAGTCTTGGAGCTGGCTCATTTAAAGTTGATCTGGGTTGTAATCCTGAGAACACACGCAAAGCCATTGATTTAACTAAGCAAGTAATCAAGGATTATTTGGCTGGTGGTATCAATGAGACTGAATTGAAGGTAACTAAGTCATATTTGATTGGTTCTTTTGCGGTGCGTCACCTCTCTAGTAATGAATCGACTGCTGCTACCTTATCGCAGCTACAGCTCTATCAGTTGGGCGATGACTATATCGAGAACTACGCTGAGCGGATTAATGCAATCACGCTTGAGCAGGTTAATGAAGCAGCGCGTAAGTACATCCATCCGGATAAATTGAAGGTAACTATTGTTGGTCCCTAGGTGAAAAAGAAAGCCATATTAATTCATATTGGTTATCACAAGACAGCAACTACTTGGTTGCAGCAGCTGGTTTTTGAAAACCAAGACTATGGTTTCAAACGCTATCTTAATAAGCAAGAAATCAAAAATCGAATAGTGGCACCGCACCCGCTTAGCTTTGACGCTGC
The DNA here is from genome assembly GCA_028817775.1 of Candidatus Melainabacteria bacterium. GTDB lineage: Bacteria > Cyanobacteriota > Vampirovibrionia > LMEP-6097 > LMEP-6097 > JABHOV01. Next base: position 1,354 of record JAPPOW010000143.1, read on the forward strand.
TGAGCTGCGCTCTTACTACGATCAGCTTGATGATGACGAGTATATTTCAGTCATTAGTAGCGAGCGGCTCTCGGGGCACCCACATTCTGGTGGCTATGATGCTAAGGAGATTTGCCACCGGCTCTATGAGACTTTCCCTGAAGCTAAGATATTGATTGCAATACGCGAGCAGCAAAGCGCGATCATTTCTAATTACCTACAATATGTTCAGTTTGGTGGGGTTTGTAAGTTCAAAGATTATATTCAGCCAACTAAAATTGGTTATAGTAATATCCCACTCTTTAGCTTTGAGCACTTCTCCTACCTTGAATTGATCAAGGAGTATATTGAGCTCTTCGGTAAGGATAAGGTTTTGGTCTTGCCTTATGAGCAGTTCCGTAGCGAGCCTGGTGCCTATATCGCGCAAATAATGAACTTTACTGGAGCACCTGCAATTAAGGAATTGCCGTATAAACAAAATGTCAACCACCGGATTTCTAGTTTGAGTACTGGCTATTTGAGACAGCTCAATAAAGTATTCACTAAGTCTACACTTAATCCTTCAGCACTTGATGCAAAACCCTTGATGAAAGTTTTTATTAGAGCATCTAAATTGATTGATTCACTGATTCCAAAATCTATCCATAAGTTCTTTGATACTTTGTTGACCAAAGAGTTAGAGCCTGAGCTTGCTGATCGCTACCAGGCTAGTAATAAAGAATTGGCTGCATTGATTGGGCAAGATCTAAAGCAATATGGTTACTGTCATCCTGAGGAGCCAAAGGCGACGTAAGGATCTGATTGTCAAATTGGTAATAATGGGATCCTGACGTCACACCTTCGGTGTTCCTCAGGATGACAGGGCTACCTCATGTGTTTGGCAAGCTTCTTCTTAATATCGTCAAGCTTCTCTAGATGACTTAGATTAAAGAATTCATTTGGATCAAAGGTCCTATCGTAGAGTTCTTCAGAACCGTCTGAATATCTGATATAGCGCCAGCGACCTTTGCGTACTGAAAAATTACCTTCATTCATTGTAGTGAGGGCAGCTTCATCCCATTCTTGCTGCGGATCATCTAGAAGTGGTAGTAAATTATTACCTTCTAGTTTTTTCTTCTTTGGTAGTGATGCCATTGCAACTAAAGTTGGATAGATATCAAGCAAGCTTACTACTCGCTCTGAAACTTGCGGTTCTTTTTGTCCGGCTTTGGCAATCATAAATGGTATATGAGTGGTCTTCTCCCAGAGCGTGTGTTTTGCCCAGTGACGTTTTTCGCCAAGGTGGAAACCATGGTCACTCCAGAAAACTACTATTGTATTGTCAGCGTTGGGTCCATTGTAGAGCGCGTCTAAGACTGTACCTAGCTCATCATCAACTCTGGTGATCCCTGCCATATAAGCTTGCAGTGCTTCTTTCCACTTACCCTTCTGGACAATTTCTTCATGATAGTCGTACCACCACTGGTATGAATCTATACCACCAGCTAACCTGCGTCCGCTTTCTGGTACGTCGTATAAATCATAGAAGGGTTGCTTTGGGGTAGTGATCTTCTCTATTGGGTAAAGATCAAAATACTTCTTAGGGTAGACCCAAGGCATATGCGGGCTATAGAAACCGATTGCAAGAAAAGTCGGCTTGGTGAATTTCTCGCTCAAGAGTTCAGCAGCTTTAGCTGAAGCTTCAGTGTCAGCGTAATTGATATCAGGATCGTAGTGTGACCACTTAGTAAAAGTTTTCTTGGCTTCTACTTTACCAGTGCGAGTGAATTCATAGTAATCATCCCAAACCCATGCTACGTTTTCTGGTCCATGAAAAATCTTGTCGATGCCAATTACATGATAGCCATTGTCTTTAAAATAAGCTGGTAGAAATTTGTAATCCTCTTGAAACTCTTTGGTTTTGATACGGTTGTGATAAACCTTGGTCTTGCTAGGGTTGAAGCCAGTAAGTAGTGAGAAGCGTGAAGGGTTGCATTGAGTAGCGCTAGTATAAGCTTGAGTGAACAGAGTTGATCTTTGAGCGAGCCGCTCCATATTTGGAGTCTGAGTCAAAACCTCTGGGTCAAGCAGTTTGATCATATCGTTCATATCATCAACTGCGATCATTACTATATTAGGCTGATCCTCACAATCAAGAATGCGGCAAGCCCAGATATCACCAGTGTCACGTTTCTTGGCAAGACGTTCTTTGGCTGCTCTAATAAAATCTTCTAACTCAGGGTTTGGATTTTCAATTTGAAGCAAGATTTCAAGTTTCTGCGCTAATTGTTTTGATGAATGTTTTTTAACCTTGGTACTAATGAGTTCATTGATTAATTTATCAATGACGGGATTGATTTTGCTTAGTTGCTTTGCTTCGATAAAGTTCCAATTGTCTTGATTTCGAATATCAAGTAATAAGGCTAAGCTAGCTTTGGGTTTTGCTAGCGAGTTATCATCTTTCAGTAGAAATTTAAAACGTTTCTTGAGAGCTTTGAGTTGATTAGCTTCTGGCTCGACTCGATAAATTTCTGCCAAAAATTCAATCTCTTCAGTTAGAGTGGCTGCTTCAATCTTGGCTTCAACTAATTCTTCAGCAAACTGCTTGGCTTGCCCGCGTACTAGACCGGCGATGCCATCTTGTCTATAGTGACCATATAGTTTTGGTCTTTGCTGTAGGGCTTGGGCTGGTAGGCTCATGAACAGAACCAAAGCTAGACAAGATAATTTAATCGCTTGTGATTGCACTTATTTACTATATCAGGACTTTATCTATGTTGCTTGAGCTAAAGAGTTCAAGTTTTCACGATTGCAGACAAACCTAATTCCCAGGCTATCCCAACTATATTCAAGCCCAGAACTATTACCAGCATCTACCCAGAAATAAACTTTAAACTCATCAGCTTCTTGGGTGCGCTCGATGATTAGTTCAAAGCTTGGGTCATAGGGTTCAAAGCGAAACTTTTCATGATTAGAAGTTAGAAAATCTTTGAGTTGCTGTTTGAAGCTTTCTAACTCATTATGCGGTGCGATAGAGAAGGCAAATTTACCAATTTCTGCAGTGGTGCCTACTGCGGTAGTTGCAGTTTTGTTTTGTGATTCAAAAATTGTTTCTTTACCGTTAGCCTTGAGAATAACTTGGTAGTTTTGCCACTGGTTGCCATCAACTTCAGTAATATCAAGTAATTATATTTCTACTGAACATGGTGCCGCTTGATTGTTGGATTTAATTAAGATGGCTGAGTACCTCGCTGGCTGCTAGTTTAGCACTATCCTGCCCGCTCAATTCTTCCTTAAGCTCGTTTAAATTATTTTTGATTTGGTAGTAGTAATCTGAGAAATCGTCTTTGCCTAACCAAGCTTCTGTTTCTTCAATAAAATTATGGACACTAGCATCAAACTGTAAAAATTCTTTACAAAGATCTTTGCCGGAGATGATATTAGCTAAGCCAGCTTTGTCAATTGTTCTAAGCATGAGGTAGAGTAGATAGTTTAATAAAGTAGATTTATAAGCCAAGAAATATGGCGTGGTGTAGAGCGCAGCTTCAAGTGTCACAGTGCCAGAACAAAGCCAGAGCGCGTCAGAGGCTGAAAGTAGTTTGTGGTTGGCAGCAAGCATATCATCAGCATCCAAGACTTCAATATGATGAGTTCTTTTGCCGCGCGCTAGGTCTAACTTAGAAGCTAAGCCATATTTTTTAAGTAAGGAGCGTGGGATGTTCGGAGCTCGGGCTAGGATGAATCTCAAATTACGCTCTGGATTGCGCTCAATCAGTTTATTACTGGCTTCAATCATCACCGGTAGCATGTATTTGATTTCTGCTTTGCGGCTACCAGGGAATAAACCAATCAGAGTTTCATCTCTCTGCGGCTGGCAATCTTGTCCCTTGCTAGCTTGGATCTTAGCAAACTGCTTTAAGAAACTATCTTTGCTCATGGCTCTAGTCAGTGAACCAATTACTGGGTTGCCAACATATTTATGTGGGATGTCAGCTTCCTTATATAGCTTCCCTTCAAAAGGTAAGGTACACAAAACCTTATCGACGCAAGCCTTGATTTGTTTGATGCGCCACGGGCGTGAAGCCCAGATCTGCGGCGCGATATATTCAATGATCTTAGGTTGTTTACTGAGTTTGGTTTTAATTGTTGCAGCTAGTTGTAAATTAAAGGCACCATAGTCAACCAAGACCACCACATCAGGTTGAAACTTCTCAAGTTCTTCAATTAGTTTGTCTTTGAGTGAAAGAATTTTGTTAAGATTACCGGCGACTTCACTGACTCCAGAGAAACTATAGTCTTGGTAATCTTGGATTAGCTTTACTCCAAGCTCATGCAAAATATCAGAACCAAGAGCTTTGATTTCTAAATCTGGATTACGCTTGTAGAGCTCAATCACTAATCTAGAGGCGTGAGATTCGCCGCTTAATTCACCGCAGGAAATAAAGATTTTTTGCTTGCCGCTCAAGTCTGAGTTTCCTCCAGGGGGATTGCCACGTCCCCTTCCTCGCTTTGCTCGCGCAGGGTCCTCGCAATGACAGTAGAAGCAATTTCCCGCATCTTGTTGAAAGTATTCATAAAGCCATTAGCTCTTGAAGCCGTAAGAGTTTGACCAATACCCATGGCTTCAACAAAGGCTGGATCAATAGCTAGAATTTCTTCTGGGCTAGAACCATTGCAGCCTTCTATGAGTAATGATAGTAAACCTAATACTAAATGTGAGTTTGACCAACCTTGGTATTCAAGTATTCCATCTTTTACTTCGCCTTGGATATAAACAAGCGATGCGCAACCCTTGACTTGATTGGCTTCAGTTTTAAGTTCTTCAGGGAATGGAGCTAAACGTTTACCAAGCTGAATGATACGCTCGAAACGTTTGTCCTTATCTGTGATTTTGCAAAATTGATTGAAGCGCTTGAGTAAAGTCTCTGGTAATTTATACTGATTCTCCGTACTCATCGTTTTGCTCTTCTTCCTCCACCAAGATTTGGCGTTTGCCTGGTTTCAATCTTAGCTTATCTTTGATCTTGTTCTTCAGATTGGTAAAGATTTCTTTTACCTTGCGTTTAACCTCAAAGTCATCACTTAGTGAGACAAAGGTGGTTGGTCCTGCTTGCATTTCCACATCGAGTAAGTCACCCAAAGCTTCAAATAAAGCTCTAAACTTGATTCTATCAAAAGCATAATCTCTAAATGTAATCTCATGACTTAGGTCAAAAGACTCAATAAATTGCAGTATCTCAGCACTGCTAATAGTGCGGTCAAATTTAATTAAGTTCTGCAATGAAGGTGGTAAATTATCAAACTCGTCCTCATCATAGTCATAAGCTAGGATTTGCTTAAGCCGGCGACCTTTGATAACCTTGCGGATGTCTTTGCGCAACTCATGTAAATACTTACTATTTATGAGTTGAGAGACAGGACCATAGTGATGACTCTGAGGAGTCATTGATTCGATATTGCTTTGCTGAACAGGCTGAGTGCCAGCGACAGGTTTTGCCGCCCGCATAAATTGGCTTGCTTGGGTTTGTGGTCCGTTAATTTGCATCTTAATTTGAGATACTTTTTAATGAGACGTTAAGTATCAAGAATTTGTTCGTATTTTATTTTGTTATTAAGTTTGATTGTGAATCATCTGTTGAGATTTGGTGGTTTTTCATTGATTTGTGGCTATAATATTCCCTAGTCTTGTTAGGAGTTTATTCGACACAAGCCTGTGGTGGCATGGCCAAGTGGTAAGGCAGAGGTCTGCAACACCTTTACCCCCAGTTCGAATCTGGGTGCCACCTCCATATCTTGAGTAATTACCTATTTGACGCCGTGCAGCGCTACTCTGAAAGCGCTGCTTTACTAGACTCTCAGACATTGAGGCAGCTTTGCTGCCTATAATCGTTCTAGACTCCTATTTGATAGATAAAGGCTGCGGTCTCGATAGAAAGAGTAGCGCCGTCCGGGATCAAATAGGTAGAATTCATGACTTGAAATTTTCCTTGCGGAACGGGACGTCACCTCCATTATTTGCAATTATCTATCATTGCAGATAAAAACTTGACTTTCTTCGCCTGCCTGAGCTAATATCTTGATGTGTTAAATCTAGCCATATCAAGTCGAATAAGAGAAATCAAGGGCGATAGGCACGTTAGTGAAGTCCAGCGTGACATTGATGCTATGGATGATGCCGATAAGATGAGAGTCTTTGCTCAAGAGACTTTAGATTTTAATGGCTTTGATTTTGATTTTCGTGGATTGATGAGTCCTCTGTCTGCTCCAATATCAAATGTCTTTGAAACTCCTCCTGGGAGAAGTTTTTTTAGTCCAGAGTCACTTTCTCAAGCTGTATCTCGTATTGCTATGGGCTTGCATGGGAGACTTGTAGAGGTTTTTAATAGTTTGGGGGATGGAGCTTCAGAAGCTATCCAAACAATGGTGGTTGGTTTGACAGTTGCAATGAAGCATATAGGTCAAGTTGCTGAGTTGATCCCACATTTAATGAAAGAAAATGGTATCGAACTAAATAAAGAAAATTATATGAAGCATTTTGCTGCAAGTTTTGAATTTATCGATGACTTAACTCAATTGAATACCAATGATATAAAT
>JAPPOW010000010.1 GCA_028817775.1 Candidatus Melainabacteria bacterium
GCTCCTTACTGAGTAGAGCCATTTCTGAGCTCTCCTGGTCTTTACGCGATTTACGGTATTGTATAAAATTACGGGTCTCCTCATAGCCAGCATCCCAAAGCTGGTCAAAACCCATCAGGTCTAATTCAGTGTCGCCGTTAACAAATTGAGTTTGAGCGCTAGTTTGTTCATTATCCATAGCTATATACATTTTCTACCAGGACATAGACTAAGTCAAGTAATCTAGTATAATTTGAAGAGATTTTATTATGACTGAAGAGAATAATTTGCCTGCAGTAATGAGTGAGAGTCCTGACGAGCTTGAGGCTAGTCTCAGAAAAATTGAACAACACCTAAATCAGCTTATGGAACAGCAGGGTACCAGCCCTGAATTTAACGCTTTGATGGACGGTTATGTCAACAAAGCCAATGAAAGTCAAGAATACAAAGTCAAATTTGAACAACTAAATGCTCAATACGAAGATTTTAGAATAGAACACAAAACTCTTAAGGAAGAGAATCGTAAGTTTAGGTCTGAGCTTGAATCAGCACGAGAAGCATTGAGAGCTTCAGAAGCTGATTTGCAGAGACAAAAGAAAGAAGTTGCAATGCACAAAAAAGTTCTCGATGAACAAGTTACGGAATTAGCAGACGAACGTGAACGGCTTAAAACTAGGCTCAAACAATTAACTGAGTTCAAGGATAAAAGTTCAGCTGACTACAATAAACTCAAGGCTGATTTCTTGGAGATGGAGTTTGCCAAAAAGCAGAGCCAGCAAGAGAAACAAGTTGCCGTAGAGACTGCAGATAGAACAGTAAAAGAAGCAACTAAGATGGTTGATGAGCTCAAGGAGAAGCTTGAATTGCGCACTCGTGAAATTGAATACAAAGATGCACTCTTGAACCAGCTTATCAAGCAGATTTCAGAGAATGACTCTTTGCAGGATGCAATGGGTGCAAATATACGTGACTTGCAGGCACAACAACCATTGCAAGAATCAGTTGCCCATCAAAACTCTCCAGCTCCACAAGCTGATCCAGGCAAAACTCAAAGCCTCAAAAATAAATTGCCAAGATCTTGGGGTGTTTTCAAAAACTAGGTAATGGGACTTATAACCTATCCACCTAAGCAGCATCAAACTGATAGCAAGACTATCTTTTTTATTGGATCAGCTGAGAGCGGCTGTAAAATTAATGGTGCAGAGGTTAAGCTTGCTGAAAATGGAAACTTTAGTCATATAGTTAAATTAAAGCTAGGCAAAAATAAATTTAATATCGAAATTGATTGAGAGAAAGTTGAACGCGTGATAGAGGCGATCAAGCCTGAGCAACAAAACCCAGTAGCTTACGCTAGAACCTACGACAGTTTTCCGCCACAGCAACCAAGCAAAAAAAATATACTCAGAAGTATCTTGGTTAGTGAAAAGTCTATTGAATTACCATTAAATATTGCTCCAATTTATCAGTTAGAGCGTCATGGCAAATATAAGTACTTTCTAGATCTACAAGAGACAGAAATGGACTTGGATTGGGTTCACTACCAAGTTCAAGATTCACCAATCATAATAGGTGAAGTTATTAAATCGCGAGTGCCAATTATATTTCGTAAGCCTGTTGCTTCAATAGCAGAAAAATGGGAGAACAATTCTTTGGTCTTAGATATTGAATACTATGCGCAGGATTTTGCTGTTTGCATTGATCCAGGACATGGTGGTGAACAATTTGGCAGCTGCTCTCCCAAGGGCTTGTTTGAAAAAGAACTTAATTTAAGCTTTGCAGAACTTTTGCAAACTGAACTTGAGAATCTTTCAATTAAGACTGTTATGACTCGCACAGAAGATGAAAGTGTCAGTTTAGATGAGAGGGTTAATTTTGCAGAAGAACATGATGCTATGTTGTTTCTTTCAATTCACCATAATGCATTGCCAGATGCGCGTGACCCTAATTTAGAACGTGGGGCTTCCAGCCACTACTACCATGAGCAAAGTAAACCATTTGCTAAGTATCTTTTGGATAAAATTACCGAGCATACAGAGCTTGATTTTTATGGCTTATTCAGGCAAAACTTGCACGTACTGAGGGAGAACCAGGATCGGATTTCTGTACTTCTTGAGCTTGGTTATTTGATCCATCCTTTTGAATCAGAATTAATTTCGAGCCCTGAATTTCAAGCCAAAACAGCCAGGATTGTGGCTAAAGCTATATCCAATTTCTTTGTTGAGGCAAGGCTAGCAAAAGATTAAGAAAAAGCTCTTGACACCTGTCATGCTATATAATTACTCAGAACTTGTTTTAAATCACTTTTCTAATGCAAGAATACAATAACCACTTTGATACTGTAATTATCGGATCAGGAATCGCCGGGCTAAACCTTGCCCGTAAGCTTGCTGATGCTGGGCAGTCAGTCTTTATTTGTTCAAAAGATGCGGTTACTGAAGGCTCTTCCAAATATGCTCAGGGTGGTATTGCAGTTGTCAGTCCACTTAATCCAGAGGACAAAATTGAAAGTCACATTGAGGACACATTAAACTCAGCACAAGATTTAGCTAACGAAGAGATTGTAACTGAGATCGTAAGCAATGCTTGGCAAGAAGTTTCCGACTTGATTCAACTAGGACTTAAACTCGATGAAGGTTTCAATTTAGAAGGCTCTCATAGTTTTAGCCGTATTATGCACCTTGGTGATGCTACTGGTAGGGCTGTAATGAAGCCATTATTGGATAAAGTTTCCCGTGATCCTAATATACATATCTCTCAAGGTTATGAAGCTGTCAGTCTAATTAAGGACAAATCAAGCTCAGCAATAGTTGGTGTTTGTTTACAAAGCCTTTCGGGTCAGGATATGGAGGATATTAACCAGCAAGTAATGACTACTGAAGTTTGGGCTAATAATATAGTGCTTGCTACTGGTGGTCTTTGTGGACTCTATCAGGAAACTACTAGTCCTGAAACAGTGATGGGAGACGGTATTGCGCTAGCTTATGATGCTGGTGCCAAAATTGAAAATTTAGAGTTTGTTCAGTTTCATCCAACTGTTTATAAATCAAAATCAGGCAAAAATTATTTAGTGACTGAAGCATTACGTGGTGCTGGAGCTCAATTGCGTAATTCTAAGTCTCAACTTTTTGCTGATAATTACCACCCTGATGCTGAGATGGCAACACGCGACATTGTTAGTAGGGCTATTGTTTCAGAAATGCGCAAAACAGATTCTGACTTTGTTTATATTGATGCTACTAAACTAGGTAAAGAAATCTTAGAACAGAGGTTTCCTAACCTATATCAATACTGTCTTGCTGAGGGGATAGATTTGACCAAGGAGCTATTGCCAGTAAGACCAACAGCTCACTACAGTATTGGCGGTATCAAAACTGATCTTGCTGGACGTACTAATGTTGATAGTCTTTATGCTATTGGCGAAGTGGCTTCTAATGGTTTGCATGGTGCAAATAGGCTAGCAAGCAACTCTTTACTAGAGTGTATTGTGGTGCCTGAGTTCACCGCTAAAGCTATACTTGAACCAAGTGAAGAAGATACTAAGTTGCAGACTACAATTGAACAAATGCAATCTCAGCTTAATAGCGACTCTCAATATGATGAGTTTGAATACTGCTCAAATTATAGATTGACTAATATATATCTTGAACAAATTAAAGAAACAGAAGAACTGGACTTGATTAAGCAGGTTCTGACAAAGAATTTAGCGATTGAACGCCGTGAGAAATCAATACGTTCAACAATTAAGTACCTTGAAGATTTTGCTGAATCTAAAGCCAAAACAGTTGCTTTGCTCTTGGCCAAGTCGGCCTTGCAACGAAAAGAAAGCCGTGGGGTACACTACCGTATTGATTCACCCAAGACCCTCAAGGCTGCTGCAAGATCAACAATATTGTCGAAAGATGCAATTGCAATTCGAGAAAACGATAAGCCACGTAGAATAATTCAGAGGACTGCAAGTTGACTAAAGTGAGAACTAGGATAGCTCCAAGCCCGACAGGAAGTCTTCACTTGGGCACTGTACGCACTGCACTTTATAACCAGCTATTGGCAATGTCAACAGGTGGTGAGTTTTGTTTTCGTTTAGAAGATACAGATAGGACTAGAAGTAAAGAAGAGCACACTGATGAAATAATCAGAGGTTTTGAATGGCTTGGAATCAAGTGGCATGGTGAAATGCTGCGTCAGTCAGAGAGAGATAGTCATTACCAGGAACATATTGACCGTTTGCTTTCTGAAAACAAAGCTTATAAATGTTACGCTACTCCTGAAGAACTTGATGAGATGCGCAAGCAACAGCGTGCTAATAAAGAACAAGAAGGCTATGATAATCGTTCTCGTGATTTGAGCCCAGCTGCAGTAGCTGCCTATGAGACTGAGGGACGTTCTTGGGTTATACGTTTAAATTTGGGGCAAGATCGTGACATTCAGTGGGATGATGTGGTGCGCGGTCCAATGTCAATCAATACTAGAGATTTGGGAGGTGATCCAATCATCCAGAAAGGCAATGGCCAGGTACTTTATAACTTTGCAGTAGTTGTTGATGATTATGAGATGCAGATGAGCCATGTCTTTCGTGGTGAAGATCATTTGACCAATACAGCTAAACAGATTGCTATTTACCAAGCTCTTGGAATTTCTGCTCCAATTTTTGGTCACTTACCTCTGATTTTTACCAAAGACAGGGCTAAACTTTCTAAACGTAAACACGGTGATATTGCTGGAGTTGATAAATACCGAAATGAAGGTTATTTGCCTGAAGCTCTGGTTAATTACTTAATTGCAACCAGTTACAGCAATGGAGTTGATGAAGTTTATGCGCTTGATCATGCAGCTAAGGATTTTAACCCAGATCGTATTAGTAAGAGTCCTGCTGTCTATGATATTGATAAACTTAATTGGTATAACCGTGAGTATATGGCTAAGCTTAGCTATGCTGAATTAATGCAAGAGCTACAGCCCTATTTGAAATATGATTTAGCTAAATTTGATGAAGCACAACAAGAAGCTTTGATTGAGGCTATTCGAGGTAATTTGAACAAGTTCTCAGATATCAATCAAAACCTTGTTTATTTCTTTGAGGATGAGCCTATTGAAGAGAAACTAACTAAGTTCATTGACGAAGGTGCTAATGTCCTACAAGAGCTCTATAAGCTGCTTAGCGCTGATGATTTTGATTATAGTGATGCAGCTGCTATCAAAGATGCAATTAATGCTCTTGGTGAAAAATTAGAGCTTAAAGGCAAGAAATTATTTTGGCCGATTAGGATTGCAATTAGTTCGAGATCCCATGGACCTGACCTTGGCTTAGTTATTTCATTACTAGGTAGAGAAAAAGTACTTGAGCGTTTGTCACAGTGTATGAATTCTGTGAGATCCTGAGATCATGCTTACAGCATTCCTGAGAACCTGTCTTGAAAGTTCAATACAGGTTCTCAGGATGACAATGCGTTATATAATCTACTTAGATGCCCGCAACAATGTCAGAGCAAGAAAACTTAGTTAAGGCAAAACAAGAACTAAGAAAGCAAGCTAAAGCTAAGCTTGCTGAAATCTGTGCTGATAAAGAAGACCTATATGCCAGGCAGGCAGAACTTATTAAAGAAATTGAGCTTTCAACTGAGTTCAAAAAAGCAAAAACAATTCTTAGCTATTATCCAATTGAGTATGAATTTGATCTGAGCTCGATGATTATTAGCAATCCTAACAAGCAATGGGTTTTGCCTAGAGCAATTGGTGGTGCTCGAATGCTTTTGTTTGAAGCTGGTGATTTATTTGATTTAATTGAGACTAGATTTAAAGTTAAAGCTCCGCCAGCAACTAATAGCTTATTTAAGACGAGTGAAATAGATTTAGTTTTAGTACCAGGCTTAGCTTTTAGTAAGTCCAATCAGAGACTTGGACGCGGTGGTGCTTACTATGATTCTTTGCTTGCCGAGCTTAAAAAATCTACTAAGACTATTGGGGTTTGTCCTAAAGAGCTGGTTTGGGATGAACTTGCATCAGAAGATCACGATATTAAAGTTAAGAAAGTTCTAGCAGTCTAGTTATTTGTTAAACTGCAGCTTTGTTATGAAAGCCTTGGCGCATGGCATCTACTAAACCATCAGTTATTTCTGCACCAGTCCAAATTGCTAGCGATTTAACTGCTTGCAAAATTAACATCTCAGAACCGTTAATAGTATGTAATTTACATTTACCTGCCTCTTGAAGCATTAATGTATTTTGGTAAATCAAGTCATAAACAATCGTCCCTTCGCGTAATAACTCAAGCTGTGGAATGGTGATAGGCATTAGGTTTGAGAGCCTACCCTGCCCAACCGGGGTAGCATTGATAATTATTGCAGAGTGGTTTAATTCAAGATCCTCAGAATAGAGCTCTAAGTTTAATTTTGCTTCTTGAATTTTTGGTAGAGTGCCTTCTACTTTATGGACATTACGTACATAAACATTAATTTCGCTTAGACCCATGTCGTTCAGAGCAATAATTAGTGCTCTTGAGGCACCGCCTGCTCCAAGTATTGAAGCTGATTTGTCTTTAAGATCAAAGTTTTCAAGTGACTTCATGAAGCCCCAGTAATCAGTGTTAAATCCATGGATTTGACTATCCTTCATTGCTAAGGTATTGGTTGCTCCAATCTTTGTTACCAGTTCATCTTGATGGTTTAAGTATTTAAGCATGGTTTCCTTGTAAGGAATAGTTACGTTGAGACCATCAAGTTGTGAAGCTAGAATATTGACTTTGGATTCAAAGTTGCTAGGATCAATTTCAAATTTGACGTACTCGCCTTCAATGCCTAGGTAGTTGAGACCTGCCATATGAATTTCTGGTGATTTACTGTGAGCTAAACTACTGCCAATTAAACCTAGCTTCAGGTAGCGTGAGGACATAAGAATACTATACCCAATTTTAGGATGGGATATGGTTAACCAGATTGCTTAGCAGCACAGGCTAGGTAGTCCTGCAATGACTTTACCCTTGATTTTTCATTATTTATCGCTTCTATTGCTTTGACTGTGGCTTCTGCAGCCGTAGTTGTTGTGATAACTGGAATTTCCTTAGCTTGGGCTATTTGAGTGATAACTTGACTATCTTCGTATGCTTCCTTACCCATTGGCACATTGAATATCAGTGATATCTCGTCATTTTTGAGTAAATCCGTGATATTTGGTCTACCTTCATTGACTTTAAGCACTTTCTCTATCTCAAGATCACTGGCTTGCAAGAATTTTGCTGTACCACTTGTAGCAACGATATTAAAACCTAAACGAATTAATTCACTTGCTGCCCTAACACAAGATTCTTTGTCCTGATCGTTATAACTCAAAAATACTTTACCAGTTCTAGGAAGTTTCATATTAGCCCCCAATTCAGCTTTGGCAAATGCCATTGAGAATTGATCACTAATCCCCATCACCTCACCAGTACTTTTCATTTCTGGACCGAGGAAGGTACTAGCTCCATCAAATTTATTAAAGGAGAATACAGCTTCTTTGACCGAAACTTGTTTCTGTGGAATCTTCTGGACTAGTTCATGGATGCCTAGCTCGGTAATAGTTTTACCACTCATTATTAGAGCTGCCATCTTAGCCCATGGAATACCAGTAGCTTTAGAGATAAATGGCACACTACGGCTGGCTCTAGGATTAACTTCTAGTATATATAGCTCTTCATCCTTGACAGCAAACTGAATGTTCATTAAACCCCGGACTTTAAGCTGAGCAGCAAGCTTAATTGTAGCTGATTCAATCTCAGTAATAATTTTTTGACTAAGGTTTTGTGGTGGGTAGATACATGCTGAGTCACCACTATGGACACCTGCATATTCAATATGCTCCATAATGCCTGCAATTACTGTTTCATCACCATCTGCAACTGCGTCTACATCAACTTCTATAGCATTATCTAGGAA
>JAPPOW010000030.1 GCA_028817775.1 Candidatus Melainabacteria bacterium
GCTCTAAGGGCTATTCGTTTTAAAATTTAAACTTTCTAGAGCTCTATGATTTCTGGTTCAGGTTCAGATTTGTGGACTTCTTGGAGTCTTTGGCTTATCGATTCAATGAGATTCCATTGAGAAACTGAAGCTGCTTGAACATCACTGAAACTGCTTTCAAGTTTCTCAGCAAAGCTTTCATCACTGGCAAGTTCTGGTAGGAGCTCTAGCATTTTGTCCTTGGCCTCTGCTGGACTAACTAACTCCATTCCTAAATCAACAAGAAGCGTTTCTTGAAGGTAATTAGCAATATCTTGTGTGATTGGGGCTCCACTTTCTCTAAGTAATTGAAACATTGCTGCGCGAGTTTGCCCTAGCTTTTGTGTTAATTGCATGACAGCTTGAATTTCTTCTCTGCTTGCTCCTAATGAAGTCATGGATCTAGTGAGCATTTCATCTGCGTAAAGCATTCGACCGGCAAGTGCTACTTGTTGAGACCTAGAGCCTTCGTGAAAAGCTTGGATGCCGTTAGTAACCAATCCTGGCAATAGCATTTCGTCTATTTTTGCGCCCATATAGTCTTGAATTAGATTTGCTGGTTTATCTGGGCTTTGTCTTGATATGTTGAATGACATGGAGATCAAGAATAACAGAAGCTAGCTGGATTATGCAAGTTATTTTGCCTACTTGATTACTTTCTTTACTTTATAGTCATTAGCTTCCAGCAATTCTAGAGCCTTGGCTTCATCACAATTAATAATCTGTGTTACAAGTTTGACGGCTCGTTTTTTGAGTTTGCTATTTGTCGCTCTCAGGTCAACCATCAGATTGCCATAAGTTTTACCGAGCTTAACCATTAGTCCAGTGGACAAAATATTGAGGCAGATTTTTTGAGACGTGCCCGCTTTGAGTCTAGTGCTACCAGCCAAAATTTCAGGACCAGTGTTGAGAAAGATCTGGTGCTCTGCTATTGCAAAGCTAGCGGCATCCTCGTTATTAGCAATTGCAATGGTGCAAGCGCCAGCTTCCCGGGCTGCTTCAAGTGCTCCAAGTACATAGGGCGCGCCACCACTAGCACTTATACCGACTAGAACATCGCTAGAATTAATTATACACTGTTTAATTAATTTTTCTCCGGCATTTTTATCATCTTCAGCACCTTCAATTGCATTGCGCAAAGCTTCATCACCACCAGCAATCAGTCCCTGGACCATCTCAGGTTCAGTGGAGAAAGTTGGCGGGCACTCAGAAGCGTCAAGTACTCCAAGACGACCGCTAGTACCGGCACCGACATAAAACAATCTAGGACCTTGATAGGGCACTTGTTCTAAATCTGCAAGCTGAAATTTTTTATAGATAGCATCAAGAGCAGCAGCTATTTGTGAATCAGCCTGCTTGAGCGCCTGCATCACAGCTTGCTCTTCTTCTATATGTAGCTGAACATAGCTAAGTGAATCTAGCTGATCAAGCTTAAGGGATTTAGGGTTGGTGCTTTCGGTTTGGGACATTTAAAGCTTTATTTTATAACGCAAAATGACTATATTAGTATATGATCTTGACTTAGGGGTTTAATACAAGATAATATGTAGATGCCAGTTCAATGACGAGCCTTTCTATTAAGCCTGATGATATTTTAAGCCCTGCAGCCAAAGTGCGTAGAGCTTTAACAAGCTTATGGGCCGATGAAGAGACTAGCGCAGCCAAAGCTCTGACTAGAACGGAATTGAGTCAGCAGGCAAGAGCTCAAACTTTGAAGCCAAGTACGGCTATTATTCAGATGGTTCGTAAGTCTGATCTTGCTGGCATTCAAGGTTTAGTTGATAAGTTTGGACCAAGTATGCTTTTGGTTAAAGATAGAATAGGTTCTAATTTGCTTGAACTAGCTGCTAGTCATACTCAGTTTTTTACTGACTTGATTAAATTGGTTGCTGATCATGAGCTGATTGATCATTTTCAGACTGATCCAAATTATTTTTATAACCCATATCCGTTTTTGCATAACTTGATTAATAAGAAACATTACAAGGCTGCTCGTATTGCTATTGAGCATGGTATCGATCCAAATATCCCAAATAAGGATCTTAGAAGTCCACTCAAGATGCTCTATGTTCACGGCAGGCAAAATGAGGATGCAGAGAAACTAGTGCAAGCAATTTATCAAACAGGTCCTGATTTGGATGAGAAGTTTTTTGGAATTCCTCTTGGAGAATTGTTGGATGAACCTTGGCGGGCTGCTGATCATGGCAGGTGGTTAATTCATGCAATAAATGAACTTAGACCAGATGGCATGAAACATGATGTGATTCCGTTTCCTGGCAAGCAAGTTCGGGCTTAACTTCACTACACTTGCTTTCAGCAATTGGGCATCTGGTATGAAAAGGACAACCGGAAGGTATGTCAGTAGGTTTAGGGATTTCACCTTCTAGTAAAACCCGGTCACGATCACGGGCGCGCGGATCAGCTACTGGAGCAGCATTCAAGAGAGCCTTGGTGTATGGATGCAAAGGATTAGAAAATAATTCTTCTTTATTTGCAAGCTCAACTATTTCACCTAAGTACATCACTGCAACTCTATCAGCAATATATTTCACTACTCCTAAGTTGTGAGCGATAAAGAGAAAACTAATCCCAAGTTCTTTTTGGAGTTTCTTGATTAATTCAAGAATCTTGGCTTGGATTGATACATCAAGCGCTGAGACAGCTTCATCAGCAATTATAAATTTGGGGTTGAGGGCAAGGGCGCGGGCGATACTTACTCTCTGGTTTTGTCCACCAGAACATTGGTGTGGATATTTTTCTAAAATAGTTTCATCGAGTTCAACCAATCCTATGAGCTCACGTACTCTAGCCTGGATTGCTTCGCCTTGGGTAACCCCCTTTGGGGGCTTGCAATGACGGTGGACTATTAGTGGTTCGGCGATGCTATCTTTGATTTTGTAGCGCGGGTCAAGACTACTAAAGGGATTCTGGAAGACCATTTGCATATCTTGGCGTTTCTCTCGAAGTTGCTTGCCTTTGAGCTGGAGAATATCCTCACCTTCAAAAATCACTTCACCTTGATCAGCTTTGATTAGTTTAAGTATCAACCTTGCCATAGTTGATTTGCCGCAACCAGACTCACCGACTATAGTTAGACATTCGCCCGGATAAATATCGAGACTAATATCATTTACTGCTTTGAGACTAAGCTGAGTTCTGCCCCAGAGATCTTTTTTGACCGGAAACTCTTTGGATAGATTCTTGATTTCAACAAGTGCTTTAGCCATTGATTTTAGTTATGATTTGATCGAGAAGCTTTTCCTGTCCAATTGCCATGACATGGACACCAGCAAGCGGGCTAGATTTGATATGCTCGACTAATTTCTTGCTCAGCTCTAAGCCAGCAGCAGCTTGATCTTCGGCAGCCTCTATAACTTTCATATCAGCTTCTGGTACAGTGACACCAAAGATATTCTTGTTCATGAACTGGGCTGACTTGAGGGATTTGAGTGGGGTGATGCCAAGTATGGTTTTACTGGCAAGTTCCTCACCAATCGATTCCACAAATCTATCTATCTGCTCGCGCTCAAAACAAATCTGAGTTTGAAAGAATTCTACTCCGAGTCCTACTCTGCGCTCCATCGTTTCGCGTTGAGCTTTAAGATCAGGCAATCCAGGATGGGCAGCGGCAGCGATACAAAAATCAGGTGCGCCTTGTTTAAGTTCTTTGCCCTCATGATCTTTGCCTTCTTTGAGACCAGCAATTATTGCTAGTAAATCTTCAGTGCCAAGATCAAAACATTTCTCTTCTTTGACTGGTTCTTGGGGTGGGTCACCTTTGAGTACCAAGAGGTTGGACAGACCAAGCGCGGCTCCGCCAAGTAGATCAGACTGCAAAGCCAGGCGGTTACGATCCCGGCAGGTTATCTGCCAAATTGCTTCAACTCCAGTCTCACGTTGAATGAGATAACTAAGTGGTAAGGATGCCATTTTCATTGCAGCGGCTGAATTGTCAGTGATATTAACTGCAGCTACTAGATCTTTGATCTTGCGGACATTTTCAATTGCGGCACTAGCATCTATCCCCTTGGGAGGATTGATTTCAGCAGTGACTAGAAAGTCATTAGATTGAAGTGCTTTACGCAATGACATTGCAGTAATTATACGCTAATTTTTGAGCAGTCTCTTTGATTAGAGCCTAATCAGTTTGCTCTTGTTCTATAGCTTGATCAACGATCTCAACCAATTCCGCGATGGTGTCACATTGCAGATCACCAGCATCTGGCAAGCTTATATCCAATTGATCTTCTAAGTCCGTTACCACAGCCAGAATTTCTTCATCGTCAGCTCTTAACTCATCTCTCAAATCAGAATCTGGTCTTAATTCAAGATCTGCTGGGATATTTTCAAAATTACCTATAATTGAGTCCATGACCAAGTCGAGGCTTGAGATCTCTACAGTAGCAGCGGCACCGATATTACCAGCGTGTTTAACTCCCACTTGAGTTAAGCTGCGAGCTTTTTCCCTAGGTTCCATGGCACTGCTGAGGCCATCACTTTCTGAGTGGAAGCTTTGCCCGTCTCTTGCAGTAAGATTGCCAGCTCCGGCTCCAATTAAACTAGATCTAGGATTTATGTTCATAACTAAAAAGATAACATAATTGGTATAGCGCTTGCTCAGGATAAATTCCACTAGTAATACATATAAAGTATTTAATCTTGGGGCAGTAGCATTCTGGGGCTCTGATCTTTTAGAATTAGTCCAATGAGTTTCTTTAAAAAGTTTTCGAAAAATATAGGTATCGATCTGGGAACAGCTAATACCTTGGTCTGCACTTCTGAGGGTGGAATTATCCTTAGAGAGCCAAGTGTTGTGGCCGTCAACCGCGATAGTGGTGATGTGCTGGCTGTTGGTGAAGAAGCAAGAGCCATGATCGGTCGCACACCCAACCATATTATTGCAACCCGTCCATTGCGCGATGGTGTGATCGCTGATTTTCGCCACGCTGAAATGATGTTGCGTTATTTCATGGAGAAAGCAACTGGCAAGGGTACCTTCCGTCCACTAAGCAAGCCGCGTATTGCTGTTGGAATTCCAAGTGGTATTACTGAAGTTGAGCGCCGTGCTGTTCGTGAAGCAGCAGAGAATGCTGGAGCTGGTGAAGTCTACCTTATAGAAGAACCAATGGCAGCAGCAATTGGTGCAGGGCTTGCAGTGGCAGATCCAATCGGTTCAATGGTTGTTGATATCGGTGGTGGTACTACTGAGGTTGCTGTTACTTCACTTTCTGGAATCGTAATCTCTGAGAGTGTTAGAGTGGCTGGTGACGAACTTAATGAATCAATCATTTCTTACATGAAGAAAGTTTATAACCTAGCAGTTGGTGAAACAACTGCTGAGATGGTCAAGATCAAACTTGGTTCTGCTTTCAAAACAGACGACGCTTCTGATCAAGATCAGATTGAAGTGAGAGGTTTGAATTTACTCAATGGTTTGCCGCGCACAGTACTTATTAGTAGACCAGAAGTGCGTGAGGCTATGTCTGAACCACTACAGGCAATTGTTGATTCAGTGAAGCGCACGCTAGAAAGAATTCCTCCTGAGCTCGCTGCTGATGTTTATGATCGTGGTATCGTGCTTGCTGGTGGTGGTGCACTCTTGCAAGGACTTGATGAGATGATTGCTCACGAGACAGAAGTACCTGTGCATATCGCTGACGACCCGCTTAGCTGTGTGGTACTTGGTACTGGTAGAGTGCTTGTTGATAAATCATTACGCAGAGTATTAGATCTTGCTGGTGAACCAGCATTTGCTTCTTAAATTTGGCCTTTCCCAAACTACGTGCAGTCTCACTTAGAACCGTTATTGTTCCGGTGGTGATTGCGCTAGCTTTGCTTTGGATCTTTGCAAGACCATTGACTGCAGTCAGTTTGTTTATTTACAAAATCTCAGGAGCATTTCTCCATACTAGCTACCAGAATGTGCAGGCTAGTAGAGAGCAAGCAGTTGATTTGATTGCAGCTCGTGAAAGAGCAGCGCAATTGGAGCTTGAGAATAAGACTTTGCAGGTGATCAATACAGCAGTGGAAGCAGCTGCCCTCAAAACTCGTGATTATCAAGCAGCACTCGATTTCAAAACTGATTTCAGTTACAAAACAATTTTTGCTCAAGTCATTGGACGCAGCCCTGATTCTTGGCATAAACAAATCATCCTAAATAAAGGCTCAGATGATGGAGTGATACTTGGGCGTGGGGTGCTTACTGAGCGTGGCATCATCGGTCAGGTGACTAAACTGGCGCTGCATTCAGCAATTGTGCAACTCATCTTTAACCCTGATTGGCGCATGGGAGTTAAGTTAGCAAGGCTTGGTCAGTATGGAGTCTTGAATGGCAACTATCCTGGTCCAGCAAGTTTACAGTTTATTACTGTTGATTCACAGGTGCAAGTGGGAGATGAAGTGGTGACTTCTGGAGTTTGCATTGACACTGACAATTGTCCTTATCCAGAAAATTTTCCTGTCGGTAAAGTGGTAGAGGTGCGCCGTGATCCTAATCAAGTTGATCTAGTGGTCAAAGTAGAATTTTATGAAGATCTAAGTGGAATTCGTGAAGTCTTTGTTTTGGATCACAAAGCAGAGGTGATTAGTTGACAACTGAAGAATTAGCTTACCAGGCTGCAAGACTAGCCGAAGAAAAAAAGGGTATCGATACTGAGATTCTTGATATTACCAAAGTCTCTGATATTGCTGATTACATTATTATCACGGCTGCTTCAAGTAGAGCCCAGCTCAAAGCAATTGCTGCACATATTGAAGATAGTCTTGCCAAAGCTGATTTAGAACCAAGCTTGCGAGAAGGTAAATATGGTGACAAATGGTTTGTACTTGATTACCTAGATTTTGTGGTGCATATCATTGATGAGACGGCACGAGAGTTTTACAATTTAGAAGAACTTTGGGCAGGAGCTATGTTTATCCCTAGAGAAGAGTGGGATTTGAAAGACCTATCCATTAGCTAATTTATGTAGAATTGGAGTTGAAGTCCAGTTTTGCATAAAGCGTGGTATGATTAGTGTGTGGCTTATATCAAGCGTGAGATTGAAGCATTAGTAAAGAAAGCTGCAAAGCAGTTTGCTGCAGTCGTTATCACAGGAGCACGTCAGACTGGTAAGTCGACAATGGTCAAGCAACTCTTTCCGAAGGCTGAGTTTATTTCTTTTGATGTTTTGCCACTTAGAGCTTATGCTAAGTCTGATCCGGTTGCTTTTTTGAATGATTATAAATCGAAGCAAATAATTCTTGATGAAATTCAAGAAGTACCAGAATTGCTGAGCTATATCAAGTTAGCTATAGATCAAGATCGTAAACCTGGTCAATTTATTATTACTGGCTCACAGCAATTTTCCTTGATGGAAGGAGTACAAGAATCTCTTGCTGGTAGAGCAGCGGTTCTAGAGCTGTTGACATTTTCCTTCGGTGAGCTTAAGGGGAAAGTGGAGAAGAAAAAATGGTACGAACTAGCCTATCAAGGTTTCTACCCAGAGATCTGGGCCAAAAGAAATCTAGACCTCGAGCTCTGGTACTCATCTTATATCAAGACTTTTGTTGATAGAGATATCAGTGTACATTTGCGCGAAAAAAATATATTTAATTACGTAAGGTTGATTGAACTCTTGGC
>JAPPOW010000147.1 GCA_028817775.1 Candidatus Melainabacteria bacterium
GATGGATTTCCTAAAATAATTTTTATTGATCCCGCGCCATTATTTAAAAAATTTCATCGCATTTTGGGAACTTTATGCTGCAGCAGCTCTAGCTGCAGGAGGAGATTTTTGTTCAGCTTTCGCCTGAGCAAAACTTACAAGGCCAGCAGTACTCTCTTCTGCCTTACCCAAGAAAGCAAATAGGGTCATAGCAAGGGCTCCAAGCCCAGGCATACCAAAAAGACCACCGCCAATAACTCCAAGCCCGATACCTGTTAATAATTGCATAGTATTCTTACCAGAGATAAAATCACCTAGACTCTTAGCACCGAGTTTCTTTTGCAGATCTCCAACTTCTTTTGCTTCACGCAATTTTATTAAAGCTGCAGCTTTTTCTTTAGGATCTTCCATCTTCTGAATCTCTACTGCGGCATAATTCACAGCTTCAGGATCTCCTGACTTGAGATAAGGACCAAGCTTTGCTGCTACCTTATCAACTGTCGCACGATAATTTTCTTCACCAATAGTATCAGCTAATTCTTGATTTGTTTTTTGAACAAGCTCCTCGCCAAAAAGTTCAGTTTGAACTTTGGCGTCACTCAATTTATCTAAGAGCTGAGAATTGTTTGCTAGTGGGATAAAAATATTGAGACTGTCTGATTCAAGTTGCTTGAGTGCAGTATCAGTCTTGCGGAAAAACTGTGGACTAAATTCATCAGCATGCTCTCTTAGCGCTTCCACCATCTTTGCACTAAGCTCCTGGTACTTTGCTTGTGCTAGCTCTGGATCTTCTCCCGGACGGAAACGAATACCAGATTCATTCATTACTTGAGTCATAAGTTCTGAGAATCTTAGGTTCTGCTCACCATCAGTCATCTTGACATCGCTTGCTTTAATATTGCGACGAGCCGGCTCTACTTCTTTCATCGCAGCTCTCATCGCTTGCAATTCAACGGGTTGACGCCCTGTCAATAAATTTGCACCAGCATTACTAAACTGTTCTAAGTTTGTTGCTAAAACTTTAGTCTGCGCATCAACTGCATCACGAATCCCACTAATATCACTAGTGGATGGTAATCCCAATCGCGCTTGAAAATTTGCACTGAGAAACTTATTAACCTCAGCTGTTCTAGTATCAACCTGTCCCTTGCTAATCCAATTAACTAACCACTGGGTTATTTCCTGCTGAGCTAGTTTATGCTGAGGATCACTCTTCAATGCAGTAGCAGCAGGCATGAGCTTGTCATCTTTTATAGCATTATTAAAATCAGTGACTAAATCCATATACTAGACCTCGATAGTACAAAGCTATTTTTACTCTATGTTTGATAATTAGTTCTTAGGTTCTGGGGGTTTTTGCTCTCCCTCAACCTTGGCAGTAAGTGCCCTATTAGTCTGCTGTTGCCCAAATAAATAAACCATATGGAAAACCTTCTCACCCATGGCAGCTGCTCCTTGAGCAAGCTTAGTCAATGGTGCTGCAACCTTACCCAAACCTACGATACTGAGTAGTCCCTGGACCGTGCCAGCCAAGAGCGGTAACATTGTTGCCATTGCAGCAAACCCCTCTCTACTAAAGACCATTTCTTTCCAGTCTCCATATTTATCTAATAAACCAGGTTTTTCTTGTGCTTTTTCGTTAATTTTGTCAACTGAGCCATATAGCTTCTGCAAATCTTCAGTAGCAATCTCGCCATCATATTTCTTAGCGATAGCTTGTAACCTTAGTTCTAATTTTTGTAGTGGCGTGTTACCAGTACGCGCCATCGCTGCCTGCATGCCAGGAACACCAATTGCTGCTTGCTGACTTTCTTCAGAGTAAGCATTGAAAGCCTTAGCAATTTCATCCTTGAATGCTTTGGATTTCTCTAAATATTCTTCTGGATTAGCCTGATAGAGCTCAGCTCGAGGCTTACTAGACATTGACTGTAAACTAGCAGCAAATGCTTTCATAGCATTAATATCAAGCTTAGTCGCCGCTTCAACCAATGCTGAACCATGTTGGAGCTCTTGAGCCAAAAGTGCAAGACTTTCTTTATTTGCATCCAAACCTTTAAGCAAACTATATTTAGCAGCATCACTCAAATCACCTAGTACTTCATTAAGATTAGAACCATCAAGTACTAAAGCATTCAATTCTTCTAAAACTTTTTCCTGATTAATTTCTCCAGGTGCAGCATGGTCAGCTAATAATTCGATCACCTCAGCTATATCCTGATCTGCTAGTAACAATGCTGTTCCAAACTGGCTTGCAAAATCCTCAAGCTTATTCTCTTCCTCACCAGGATTGGTTTCTTGAACCTGCTCGGCTGAAGCTGTTGCATTTAAGTCAGCAGCTTCTTCCGCCTGCTCAGTATGCTCTCCACCTTCAATAGTATTAGCATCTAGCATCAAGTTAGCTTTAGCGGCATTGGCTGCAGCTGCCTCCTGCATATCGAGCACTGCCTGACTCTGCCCCGCTTCAGCAGTATCAACTTGAAACACATCACCGTTAGAACCACCAGTATGAGTACTGGTAATTACTGGACTTGGTGCTTGGCTAGGGTTGACTGACATAGTTCCATAGATATAAAGTAGCCAAAAGCCCGTATTTTACAGTACTCTCTTAACCTAAATTAGGGGTAATCACTTATGGTAATTGCAAAACCTTGTGCAATTGGAAGCCCATACGGAAATGTCCGGGATATTGCTTACAAAGTTCTACTATTTGGGCTGTACAATCAGCTTGGTTATACCAATCAGCTACTAAGAAAATTGGACATTTATTACCAACGTCCTTAAGCTTAGCTAAGATCACCTGCATCAAATACTCTTCTGCTTCTTTATTAGCAATGACAAACTTGAGCTCATCAGCTCGAGCCCAAATCCGCTCATCTTGAATTTTAGAGCTTGGTGAATAGACCTGTTTGGGGCTAAAAGTCACAAATAGATCTTTATTATCGAGAATCTGCTGAGTATAGTCACCAGTAGCTGCAGTCTCGATGGCTACAGCATAAGATTTAGCCTGCAAGCGTTCAATTAAAGCCAATATATTTTGCTCAGTCGGTTCACCGCCAGTAATAGTCACTCTCTTGAGCAGCGGGTTCATAACTTCTAACTGGTCAATGATTTCATCAGCATCAATCTCAATTGAATTATTCTCTCTACGTACCCAGGTGTCCTTTTCATCACAGAAAAAACAATGCACACTACAACCTTGAAATCTAACAAAGAAACTTGGCACCCCAGTATGCAAACCTTCCCCCTGGACAGTCTCAACTATCTCAGGCATTGTTTCTTGGTTGCTATGGACGACAAGGCTCACAGTGAGCTAATTGTAGCATTTGTCATCCTGAGGGAGTGGAACGACCGTAAGGATCTCACAGGTTCTATATTGGGATCCTTACGTCACTCCGTTCCTCAGGATGACAGAGGAGTCCGCAAGACTAGCGGGTCTTCAAGTCCAGCCTCTGCAAAACCCTTGGCTCTAAGCAGACAAGCATGACATTTGCCACATGGCGGGAAACCCCCATCGTAACAAGTATGAGAATAAGAGAGTGCATCCAAACAATCTTGCCCTAAATCAGCAGCAAGTTGAACGGTTTCAGATTTAGTCATAGACATCAGCGGCGTATGCAAAGTCAAACCCTGATCCTGACCAAACAGACCTTGGTTGAGAGCAACTTGCATTGCATCAATAAAATCCTGACGGCAATCATAATAGCCAGCAAAATCAGCTTCACAAACCCCAAGCACAATATCACTGCAGCCATGGTGCACAGCAGCATTGGCTGCAATTGTCAAGAATAAAATATTGCGTCCTGGTACAAAAGTCGGCTGCACTCCATCTTCAAATTGATCAATTGATTCATACTGATCAAGTTTTTGACTTAAGTCAACTAGCGGACTGGTAGAACGCAGGACATCTGGAATTTTGACCAAATCAAAATCAAGACCAGCTCGCTCGCAAATCTTGCGCGCTGATTCAAGTTCGATATCGTGTTTCTGTCCGTAGTCAAAAGTCAGAGTATAAACTTGGGACCATTTTGATTTAGCCCAATAGAGACAGGTGGTGGAATCTTGACCACCTGAAAAAATCACTAGAGCAGAGCCGTCATTGCGAGCATCGCGAAGCAATCCAGACATTAGTTCCGGTCTCCAGACTGGATTGCTTCGGCCATTTCATTCCCTCGCAATGACCGATACAAGTCAAGATCACCAAGCTGTACTACTGGCTTAATTGCAATCCCACCACGTGGCATAAAATCACCCACTACTTTTATGTACTTGGCATTAATTGCATTGTTAAGATCACGAGCAATCTTATTAATGACAAACTCATGAAAGATTCCTTCATTCCTGTAACTGAACAAATAAAGTTTCAAAGCCTTGGACTCAACCAAAGACTCACCAGGTACATAAGAAATATAGATCTTGGCAAAATCAGGTTGTCCAGTCTTAGGACAAAGACAAGTAAACTCATGACAATCCAAATCAATAATATAGTCTTGGTCAGACCATTGGTTCTCTATTGCTTCTAAGCTTGCTTGGTCTGGGCTAGTAGGATAGGTGGTATTAGCCGAACCCAAAAGCGTGAGATTTTCAGTCATAGAGAGTGATTTTAACACAATCCCACGGGGGTTATGTTGTACACTTGGGTCCGAGACAAAATTTTCATATGCCAAGAACGCCAAGCACAGTCCCAGCTAACTCACTAACAGAACTGACAAGAAGAGCAGCTCACGCGGAGCAGGCAGGCCAAATTGCTAATCCTGAAACTAGAGCTCCAGCAAGAGAACGCGGTGAAACCATCGCCCAAGCCAAGATCCGTTTTAGCTCACAGCCAGGTAGAAATGATCCTCGAGCTGATCATAGAGAAGCAATTGAAGTTCAAAAAAGATTTAGAAGAATTAAAAATGATCTAATTGATTTTCAAGCAGCGTATAGAGAAGCCAAAGCTGATGGTAAATCACTACCAGGAACTGCAAGAGTCGAAGAGAAGCTATCCAAGTTCTATGACGCTCTTGATTTGGATATTGGTGATAGTCAATGGCTTAATGAAGATGGTATTCCAGACCAAAGTGCCACTGCCTACAGGAAACATGCACAGAAGAAGAATGATGAACTTAAAGGATTCAAGCAGGACTTCAAAGACCTAGGCTATAGCCCCGACGATGATGATGCAAGATCCAAACTCAATGCCAAGTGCCAGCAAGCCTTCAGATATTTAACCAAAGCTAGAATTAGACAAGCTCAAAGATTACTTGAAGAGAAACCTATTCCTAATCCTATACTCACTAGCAATGCAGCTCTTACTGTCTTGAGTCATGGAGACCTAGCTCTAGACAAACTCAAACGAGAAATTCAAATTGAGAAAGAAAGATCATTAGGGAAAGCCAAAACTCAAGAGATGCAAACTCTCAATGCTCTTGGTAAAACAATTTGGGCAGTTGACTTAGAGAAACTTGGTATGAAAGCCAATGAAGAAGGAGGCACTGATATCACTCAAAGAGTATGGATCAGACCGCATGCTTATGTAACTAAAATTTTAGATGATATCAAAGCTAATGATATAGATTCTGCTGAAGAAAGATTAGAAGATCTTACCAAGCTCTATACCAGCGAAAGAGGACTTCTCCTAACTAATAGTATTTTGATCAAAGATATACTAGGCAGAATCGGCAAAGCTCTCAAATTAGAGGGCGAGGCAAGACTCGATACTTTGGGTAAAGAAATCAAGGCAATGCAAGCTCATGTTACACCTGCAAGACAAGCGCACCCTATCTTCAAAACAATTAGCTTTGGCAAGGAAAATCAGGACAGTGGTGCTGCGCTAAGAAGCCGGATTTATGTACTTCAGGGTAATGTAGAAGATTTCAAACGTGTCTCCCAGCAAATCACCTACCTCACTCATATCGCTGGCGATCAAGTTAATCGTGATGATACTGTCTATGACAGCTTGGGCTTACTTGATATTGCGGCAAAAGAAGGTGGCTTGAGCAAAGAAGACAAAGACAATATAGAAGCTGATCTAAAACAAATACTCAATTGGACCAACAAAGGTAATGTTGATGAAAAACAAATTGCTGAAGTGGATTTAGAGCCAACAATTCAACTCCTCGACCGAGCTTATAAATTACAAAAGAAGAACAAAAGCAGTGCCGTAATAATTTACAGACAGATTGCAAATCAATTGAGAAAGGTTATTCAATTATTACGCAAACGTCTCAGCTCACTTGTCCGCATCTCAAGGGGTACAGAACGTAAGTTCAACTCGCTATTTATTGATTTCAAAGATAATGATATCCAAGCAAGAGCAATTGAAATTAGTAGACTCTTTGAGGAGGGCAACTACGATGAAGTATTAGAGCAAGTGCAAGAAATACGCGAGCGCTATTTTGCCTACCTCAATCCAGAACCAGGATATAGACGGATTAGTAAAACCTTGGCTCAAATAGAGGACCTGACACGAGATACTGATCAAAGAGGCTATGCTGGTAAAAGGCCAGAAAGAATCCGATATCTCAGTGATCTAATCAACTTAGATATAGAGAAGAAAAATAGACTAAGGCTAACAGTTTATGACCTGGATGCTGAGTTGGTAGCACCTAAATTTTGTTTCCCTCACCCGAATCTTAAAGAAGGTAGCTTACTCAAATGGCTGGGTAAGACCGGCACTGAATCTCACATCGGAGACAAAGGACAAAATCAAGCTGACTATCGCAGCTTAGCTCGTGCCGGTAAAGAAGAATTAGTCGATGAATCACTCTATTTCATCAGTTCAACGAAACCAAGTGGCAGAACAAAAGCAATTCAGCAAGGGGATGCCCCTATCCCAATCAACCAGGAGTAGTATCTTGACAGAATTTCCTTAAATAGGTTAAGATTGCCTTTGTGGTAGGCACTATTACTGGTCAAGAAGGAACTAGCAACGCAGTAGAGCGAGCAGTAGCTGCTGAAACTCAAAGAAACCCAGAATTAGAACCAGTACAAGAAAAATATACAGAGACAGGTGGTAATCAAAACCTCTTGTTTGTCGTAAGCCGCGATATGCAAGCTGTAGATGATTTACATAAAGCAGTTAGAGACACTTACGGTAGCAATAAGTCTGACTCAATTATTCCAGTCAGAGACCCTGAATTTTTAAGCCATGCAATAGAAAGCCGCTTGGACAGTGTTGGGGGCGAAATTGCCCGGCTTGGTATTTTGAATTATAACGATGATCCAAACGATAACTCATTTGCAACTACCATCATTCCTCAGCTAGAAGGCATACTTAAAGCAGCGAAGGATAAAGTTCACAATATTTACACTGCAACAACTGGTGATATCAAAACCCTAGCACTTAGAACCAGATCAACTGATCCAACTGAAGGTGTCAGGGGCATGAACGTTGAGCTCACAAACCAAGAAACTAATCTAAAACAACAATTAAAAGACTTTGCTAATATGATCACTCATAATTATGCTGAAGCCAAAAGTTTCATCAGACACATGTTTAGACCGAATCTAAAAGCTGCAACAATAGAAGAATTTAGAAATTCAATTTATCAACCTAGTGGACCAAAGATGAAAGAAGAGGGAATCGAAGCATTCTTACCTTTTGTAGCCAAGGTCATTGGCTGAACACCTAGTATTAG
>JAPPOW010000085.1 GCA_028817775.1 Candidatus Melainabacteria bacterium
TCTTGTTTCTGTTGGTAGAAATGTAAGGTTGCAATTCTCTGGTTTCCCGGCACTGCAGTTTTCAGGTTGGCCTTCTGTTGCAGTCGGTACTTTTGCCGGCAAAATATCAGCGATAGATGCTTCTGGTGATCTGGAAAATAAATACCGAGTACTAGTGCAACCTGACTATCAAGCTATTGAAGCTGGTAAAGAAACAGCATGGCCTAAATCAGATGTGCTGAGACCTGGTACCAAAGCAATAGGTTGGATCATACTTGATGAAGTACCTATGTGGTACGAGCTGTGGAGAATTCTTAATGGCTTCCCGCCAACTGTGATGCAAAGCCCAGCCAAAGAAGGAGTACCAAAGATCAAGACCAAATGAGAATGAAATTGCTAGCTCTAATTTCCTTATTGCTATTGGTACAAGCCTCAAATCTTGCTGCCAAGGAAAAGGGCTCCAAATTACTAGCTAAGATTTCACTACAAGATCAATTGGATGAATTTAAGTCAAGCTTGTTTGAAGATGGTAGTCATCCAGAAGTTAATGATGGAGCGACCCTAGATTTTGATAGTTTTGTTCAAATCGTTAAAGTCAATCATCCTGATATTGTTTCAGCTCATATCTCTAGAGATATTGCTAAGTCCAAAAGGATAGAAGCGCAGGGTGCATTTGACCCCTCAATCAATTCCCAGGACTTCTTTCATCGTTTTAATAGCTCCTCTGATGTGGGACAGAGCCAAGAAGCTTTTAGTTCTAATACCAGTTTAGATTTTCTTACTGGCTATGGTGCCAAGTTTGGACTAGGCGCAAGGTTTGCTCAAGGAGATATCAAAACCCCCATCTCCCCTACTGGTGATGCTGGTGAATACTTTGTCAAAGCTCAAATACCTCTATTGCGCAACGCTATCTATAATTCAAGCTCAGTTAAGGAGAAGACAGCCAAGCTCAAGGAGGTAATTGCTGATTACAAATTGTTTCTGATTCAACTCAAAACCCTTGATTCAAGTATCAAAGCTTACTGGAATTGGGCTGCAAACAAAAGAATTCTTGATGTTGAAACCGATCTTTTGAATTTGGTTAATGGTCAAGTGAGCTTTGTTGAAGACCAAGCTAGTCTTGGTAATATCGCCAGGATATCCATAGTTGAAGCTGAGCGCGAAGTACAAAAAAGACAAAGCAAGGTTAATTTGGCTTTGAGATTATTTCAGCAATCGAGTCTTGATTTGTCTCAGTATATTTGGTCTCAAGAGGGAACGCCTTATGCAATTCCAAGTGAGAAACAAGTTCCAAAAGATTTGCCAGTGCCTGAGGCTCTCAACAAAGATCAAGTAAATGAAGCCAAACTCAATGCACTAGAGCTTAGACCAGAGTTTAAAGCTCTGGGTTTATCGAGAGATATTTCAGATTTAGAAAGAAAGCTTGCTAGAAACCAGATGCTGCCTCAATTGGATGCCTATATTAGTTCAGGCATAGAGACTGGTGGAGATAGTATAGGACCTGGCTATGAAGCTGGTTTTAATATTTCATTACCCTTAAGAGTCAGAAAAGCCAAAGGACAAAAGCAACAGGCTGAATTTAAGATTAAGCAGCTCAATTTGGAAGAAAGAAAGCTTATACAGGCTGTGTTCTTGGAAATTGAAGATAGCGCTTCAGCGGTGGATACAGCTTACCAGAGATATTTGGCTGCAAAGCAAGAATATGAGCTCTCTCGCCAGCTTGAAGAAGGTGAGGAGGAAAGGTTTAAGCTTGGTGATAGCACTTTGTTTCTTGTTATAAGAAGGCAAAGAGCTACAGTTGCTGCTAACGTTGAGTTGATCAAGACTATTGCTGATTATCATAAGGCAAGAATCCGTTTCCGTCTCGTACAAGGTCAATTGGTATAGCCCTAACCGTCATTGCAAGGATTCAGGCTTGCCGAAAATTAAAGACTCCGGTGATGATAGGGAGCCCCGTTCGGACGAAGCAATCCAATGTAGAGACAAAGTCTTTGCATTAGATTGCCACGCCAGGCTTCGCCCTCCTCGCAATGACCGCTTGTCAGACCTCTAGTATTTATGCTAGATTGAGAAATAGAACCAATTTTACAATGACCAATCTTTATCCATTACTCGTTCCATTTGCACCACTTATTACTGCGCTTATTACAACAATCCCTGGCTGTAAGTCTGCCAAATTTAAACTTGGCAAGTGGATTTTACTTGCTGGTTTTGCTAGTGCTGCCTTAGTACTCTGGCAGTTGATTCAGAATCCAGAGCCGATCCCGGTAGTTTTGTTTGATACTGATTGGGACATAGTACCGATGGCTAAACTTAGCATTGATAGGCTGGCTGCAGTGATGATGCTGGTGATCTCTGGTTTTGGAGCTTTGCTTTATCATTATTCAACTCGCTACTTGCAGCAAGATGCTGCTCATACCCGCTACCAAGCACTATTGGCATTGGCTGTGGGCTCGTTATTGTTTATGGTTTCAAGCACTGACTTGATAACTTTGTTTCTCTTTTGGCAAGTCTTGTCTTGGTTTCTATGTTTGCTCTCGCATAACTTTGCTCACCTACCGACAGCGCAAGCTTCTTTTAGAACCTTTATTATGCTTAGGCTTGGTGATCTAAGTTTCCTTGCTGGTATTTTGCTTGCTTTTCATCTTTATGGCACAGTGCAGCTAGCACCATTGTTTGAAGCTGCGGCACTTGACCAAACTAGTTTTGCTTTCTTTGGTATTTCGGTGGCAGCACCAACTCTAATCACACTCTTGATTTTTGTCGGAGCTATGAGTAAATCAGCACAAGTACCGCTGCATATGTGGTTACCGGATTCACTCTATGCGCCAACTCCAATTCATGCTTTGTTGCATGCTGGGATCATCAATGCTGGTGGTTTCTTGCTCAATAGACTGGCGCCACTCTATGCTCTAAGCTCAACTACTTTACATGTGGTCTTGGTGATTGGACTGGTCACTGCAATTCTCGGTACTTCTATGATGCTAGTGCAAAATGATATTAAGAAGACACTAGGCTATTCAACCATTGGACAAATGGGTTACATGATTATGGAATGTGGGCTAGGAGCATTCTCCTTGGCTGTCTTCCACCTTATTGCTCATGGTTTATTCAAGGCTGATATTTTCCTTAACTGCGGTAAGGGTATTCAGGAAGCGCGCGAGCATCCATATGAACCGGAAACTCAGTCAGAAGGCAAGGCTAATTGGTTTGGCGCTTTTGTGCTTTCTTTTGTTATTCCTCTAGCGATGATGATTGGAGTTCATAACTTATTGGGGATTTCATTTGAGGAGCATCAAGGTCTGTTTGTGCTCTTGCTCTTTAGTTGGATTACAGCTTCGCAAGCAGCATTGACTCTCTTTCGTATCAAGACCAAGTTTATTAGTAAGATTGCTATGTTAATAGTAGTTGGCTTGGTAGCTACTGCTTATTTCTTTGCAGCTGAAGAATTTAATCGCTTCTTGATTCCAGACCATGCTGTTGCTGAGTCTTACTTGCATGCTGCTGAATTACCAAATATGGTCTTCTTGGCATTGGTAGCAGTGCTGACCTTATCGATAGCTTTAGCTTGGTCTCTAGGCTTAAGTTCTAAGAGCAAAGCAGAGGGCAAGGCTTCATGGCTAGCTAATATATATCTATTCTTGATGAACCGTCTCTATCTTGATGGGCTAGCACTTAGATTGCATCAAAATCTTAAACAGCTTGGCAGGATGATTGATAAGTCTGCCGTGACCTTGATTCTATTTATAGTAGCTAGTGCTGCTCTAGCTTGGCAGAGCCAAAATCCACTAGTAGTAATTGCAGTTGCTGCAGTGGTTTGGGGTTCAGCCAAAGCCTTAGTTCAAAGCAAAGTGCCTGCTTTGTTGTTCTATGCTGGACTGGCTCAGTATTCAATTATTGGCTGGCGTTACCTGCAGGATGGGATGATGAGTCCAGAACTCAGCTCGCATCTGTGGTCACTAACTCTGGTTTGGATTGGACTGATTTTTGCCTGGAGCAGAATTAGTGTTCGCTATGGTGATTTGAGTTTGAATCAAATTGGTGGTTTGTTGCAAACCATGCCGCGTTTTGGACTTTGTTTTGGACTGCTGATAATGGCTGCTGTTGGTTTGCCACCATTTAGTTTGTTCTTTAGTTATTTAGGAATTCTACTCAGTCCAAGTATTGGCATTTCCTGTGGCTTGGTTTTGCTTATTTTGGCTTGGTTTACAAGCTGCTGGTATTTATTTAAGTTGATGCAGCGGCTACTCTTTGGGCAAGCTCGGCTGGAGCTGCGTTACCGTGATATCGGCGCTGCAGAGATTTTATTCTTCTTAGTAGTAATTGCCTTGCTACTAGTGCCTAGTGCAATCTCACAACTATGGCTAACGGAGGTGTTTTAATGAAAGTACAGGATATTTCAACTTTAGTACAAGACGCTAGTAAAGTGATTGCTCACTACTGGCCGATGACTGCTTTCGTGCATCATAACCCGATTCGTAATCTTGAGGTTTTACCATTTGATGAAGCGATTCAAGTTGCACGTCGTTTTATTGGTGGTCGCGGTTACTTAGCTAATGAAATGTACCGGGATTTGGTCAAGTCTGGACGTATCACCAGTCAGCAAATTGATTCGGCACTTGAATCTATAGCTGAGGACAAGCAGCTGAGTTTGGGCTCAGCCAAAGTGAGCCAGCAGCAAGTCTTGAGGGCTCATATGCTCGCTGGCATTACAGCTCCAGCAGCTCAGTCGCTATCAGCTTTGGTTGGTTCTATGCCTGAAGCATCAGCGCTGCGTTCTTTAGCCCAAGGACTTAAGCTTCAAGAGCAAGCTTCAAGTTCTATCCTTGGCAAAGATTTGAGTTTAAGTACTTGGTGTGATCAAGAGTTTAATACTCAAATTGAGTGGCAGGTTAATAAGGAAATGATCAAGTGGTGTGAAGCCTTTGTTGATGAAGGTCACGCTTCTTGGGCAATGCCACAAAGAGCACAAGGCTTCTATGCGGCTTGGAAATCACTAGCCGCTCAAGAGTGGTCACCATGTGGTATTGCTGATAGCAGCCGCAAGATCAAGGCTTTGCCAGATTCAGCTGAGCAGGCGCTGGCTGAGCAGCTTGATGCGCTTGCTATCCCTGAAGATTTGAGAGAGGAGTATATTTCACTACAACTCACTTCTTTATATGGTTGGGCAAGCTTTATTAATTGGCGCTCCGAGCATGGTGATTACCAGTGGCAGCAAGCCTATCCTATTGACTTGATTCAATACCTTGCAGTGCGTTTGTTCTATGAGCGTGAGTTAGTTGACCAAGCTTGCCAACTAGAGCTTGGTTTTGAAGCTAAATTCAATGTTGTTAACTCTTATCACCAAGCTAATCAAACTGAAACCTGTGCTGAGACCGCAAGCCTAGCTGCTGCTTGGCGTCTAGCCACTCTAGCTCAAGAGCTGCAAATTTCAATGAAGGATCTAGCGGCTGCTTCAGCTGAATCCTTGCAGCAGATCTTAGATTGGCTTGATGACTTTCCGGAGACAAAGCATGGAGCTATCTGGCTCAAGTCCTATGAGGCTGGCTATCATCAAGATTTGATTTCTAAGATTCAAGGAGTGGTTGCCAAGGGTGCGACTACTGAAGCCAGTAGACCACTAGCGCAATTGATGTTCTGTATTGATGTGCGTTCAGAGCCATTTCGTCGTAGTTTAGAAGCGGTGGCTGATTATGAGACTATTGGCTTTGCTGGTTTCTTTGGTATTCCAATCAGCGCTCAAGCTTTGGATCATCATCATGAGACCGCTCAATGCCCGGCGATTCTTGAACCCAAGTACACAATTCATGAAGTGGCTAGAGAAGGTCAGTGCCAAGCGAAGCATGACTCTGGCAAAAACTTATTGCATGTCTTGCACGAGGTCTTCCATGATCTCAAGAGCGGTAATATTTTCACACCATATATTTTGGTTGAAGCATTAGGTTGGTTCTTTGGCCTGCAGATGCTTGAGCGAACTGTTTTCCCTGGTATTTACCGTAAGTGGCGTAAGCAAATCCACAACGCTATTGTGCCAGAAGTCGGCACTCAAATGACTGCTGATAAGGATGATTGTGGTCGTGGTTTGACTGATGAAGAACAAAAAACAACTATTGAGACAGTACTCAAAATGATGGGACTCACCAAAAACTTTGGACGCTTAGTAGTTGTCGCTGGTCACACTAGTATGTCAGACAATAATCCATATGAAGCTGCGCTTAACTGCGGCGCTTGTGGTGGTAACTCTGGTCAACCCAATGCTCGTTTGTTTGCAGCAATTGCTAATAAGCCTGAAGTGCGCGCACACCTCAAACAAAACGGTATCGACATTCCAGATGATAGTTATTTCCTTGCTGGAGTTCACAATACTACTACTGATGAGCTTGATCTCTATGATCTTGAAGATCTGCCAGATAGTCACACTCAAGATCTTGAGCGCTTGCAAGCTGATTTGAAAGAAGCGGCTGCGCGTACTAATCAAGTTCGTTGTAACCGCTTACCTGGAGCAGGAGATGATTTATCAGCCTCTGCTGCAGTTGCAGAGATCACTAGAAGATCAGCAGATTGGAGTGAGACTAGACCGGAGTGGGGACTTTCTGGTAATGCAGCCTTCATTATCGGTAGACGTAGTTTGACCAAGGAGCTTGATCTTGAAGGTCGTAGTTTCTTGAATTCTTATGACTATCAAGTTGATACGACTGGTGCTCTACTAGAGGGGATCTTGATGGGTCCAATGGTAGTTGGTCAGTGGATTAATTCAGAGCACTATTTCTCAGCTACTGATCCAGAGATTTATGGAGCTGGTAGTAAGATCTACCACAATGTAGTCGGTAGACTTGGAGTGATGTCTGGTCCTCAAAGTGATTTGCGTACAGGGCTCGCGTTACAGTCAGTTGCTAGTGGTGATATGACTTACCATGAACCTCTTCGTTTATTTGTTACTGTTGAAGCTCCCCGTGAGCGTATTGCAGAAATTGTTGAGAGACAACCAGTGCTTAAACAGCTTTGTGATAATGAATGGATTCACTTGATGGCTGTTGATCATGACAGTGATAACAAGTTATATCTCTATAAGCAGGGCTGGCTAGGGTTATAGAGCTTCATGGACTTAATCCAAAACCAAGAAGCAGAATTTGCCAAACTTTATAAGCTATATGAGGACTATAATTCCCATACTAATATCTCTGCTATCAGAGATAAAGCTGAAGTCTATGCCAAACATTTTGAAGACTCACTTTCAGTAGTGCCATATCTTGAAGGTCAAGAAATCAAAGTGATTGATGTTGGTACTGGTGGTGGCTTCCCTGCCCTGCCACTTGCAATAGTTTTGCCGCAAGCACAAATCACTGCAATTGATAGTGTTGGTAAGAAAATTAGATTTATTGATCAAGCCAAAGTAGAACTCAAGCTTGAAAATATTGAAGCAATTTCTTGCCGGGCAGAAGAATTAGCTCACGACCAAGACCATAGAGAGCGGTATCAAGTCGCGGTTTCTCGGGCAGTAGCTGAGCTAAGAATTATTCTTGAATACTGTAGTAGTTTTGTGCAGCCAGAAGGCTTTGTAA
>JAPPOW010000011.1 GCA_028817775.1 Candidatus Melainabacteria bacterium
TTCTTGGTCTGAGTAATATTAGTTTTGGTTTGGATGCTAAGTTGCGTCCTTCACTTAATTCTGTTTTCTTGCATGAGTGTATTGAAGCAGGTTTGGATATGGCGATCGCTTCAGCTAAGAAGCTCTATCCAATGGCTAAGATCGACGATAAGATCAAAGAACTTTGCCTTGATTTGGTTTATGACAAGCGCCGAGATGATTATGATCCGCTGCATGAGCTGGTCTTGATGGCTGAAGATGTTAAACAGCAAGCAGATGATGATAAAGATCCTTACGAAGGCATGAAGCTTGAGGGGATTCTAGCTCAAAGAATCATTGATGGTAACAAGACTGGTATTGAAGAAGACTTGGACCAAGCCCGGACTACTGGACACGAGCCACTGACTATTATTAATGAATTTTTGATGAACGGCATGAAAGTGGTGGGTGATAGATTTCGCTCTGGTGAGATGCAGCTACCCTTTGTACTACAATCAGCTAAGTGCATGAAAGCTGCAGTGGCTCATTTGGAGCAGTATATGGACAAGGATGAGAGTGGACAATCCAAAGGTTCGATAGTACTTGCTACCGTCAAGGGTGATGTGCATGATATCGGCAAGAACTTGGTTGATATCATCCTTACTAATAATGGTTATACCGTTCACAATCTTGGTATTAAACAACCAGTAGAAGAAATTCTGCAAGCGGTAGAGAAGCACAAAGCTGATGTGGTTGGTATGTCAGGCTTATTGGTGAAGTCTACTTTGATTATGAAACAAAACCTTGAGCTAATGAATGAGCGTGGGGTTGATGTGCCGGTGATCTTAGGCGGCTCTGCTTTGACTCGCCGCTATGTTGAAGAAGATTGTGCTCAAACTTACAAGGGGACTGTCTTCTATGGCTTTGATGCCTTCACTGATTTAAGTTTGATGGAGCGGATTTGTAGCGGTCCTAAAAAAGAAAAGGATAGATACAAAGTCTACCTAGAGAATCTCAAAGAAGAATTCTACAAAACTAAAACAACTGGCGACGTTCCACAAGTAAATCCAGAAACTGATGCTCCTTATGATGAGGTTGGTGATTCTAAGCCTGAAGCTAATGCTTTTGAATTTACTGGCAAGCTCTCTGAAACTAGAGCGCTTGATAGCAGCGAGATCCCAGGAGCGCCATTCATTGGTGACAAGTTGCTGGACAGTGATATAGAACTAGATGAGGTTTGGCGCTATCTCAATATTGATGCTCTAATTATTGGCCAGTGGAATATGGGTAAGGGCAAGAAGTCTGCTGAAGAATATGCCAAGCAACGTGAGGAGCAGATCTATCCGCTGCTTGAACGGATCAAATTGGAAGTTAAAGAGGCTGGCTATATGAAGCCGCAAGCTGTTTATGGTTATTACAAAGCTAAAGTAGATCCTGATAACCCAAACAAACTCGTCATCAGCAATGAGGTCCTGACGTCGCCTACGGCTCCTCAGGATGACAACACAGAATTCATTTTTCCTAGGCAAGTTGAGAAAGAAAATCTTTGCCTCTCTGATTATTTCCGTGGTGATGATAACCTGGTAGCTTTCCAGATAGTTACTATTGGCGAAGAGGCTGCTAATTATGTGTGCTCGCTTTATGAGGCTGGTAATTATGATGAGTATCTATATCATTATGGTCTAGCTACGGAGACTACTGAAGCACTGGCTGAATATGTTCATGCTCAGATTCGTCAGGAGCTTGGCTTTAAAGCTGAAGACGATGAGGATATCAATAAATTATTGCGTGGTGGCTATCATGGTATGCGCTATAGTTTTGGTTATCCAGCTTGCCCGCGGATTGAGGACCAGAAGCAACTCTTTGATTTACTTAAGCCTGAGAGGATTGGTTTGGAGTTGTCTGAAGAGTGGCAGATTCATCCTGAGCATTCAACTTCAGCTATCGTTGTCCATCATCCTGATGCTAAATATTTCAATGTTAATTGATCTTACTCCTAGATCGCCAACTACTGCGTTATGCGATCCCTCATTGGCTACAGCCAACTTCGGGCACGTCCTGCAGACTTCGCAAGCCTTGTATTTGACGACCTATAAGCAAGATCAAGCCGTAAGTCGTTAGTGAGTTGAAATAAGGTAAAATAGGAGCTTCATGGACATAATTAAGGGATTTATTTTAGGAATTGTTGAGGGGATTAAGGATTTGATCCCATGGATAGATTCAAGTCGACCAGAGCCTGAACATGAAGGCGAAGATGATGGACTTGCAAAGTATTTTTCTTCAGCTCAGTGGCGTTACTGGACAATTCGTGAATTGGTCGCTCAAGTGACAGTAGTATTAGTGCTGCTGATTCTAATTCGCTCTGCAGTTTTTGAACTTAGATTTATTCCTTCTGAATCAATGGTGCCAACAATGGTGATTGACGATAGATTGGTGGTTGAGAAATTTACCAAAATCTTCAAGGGTAAATACCAGCGCGGTGATATTGTCATCTTCTATCCGCCACCGACTGCAACTGCTGGTGTAGAGATTATCAAAAATGATCCTATCAGTATCTTTAATCGTTTGCTTGGTCTACCATTTTTGCCGCAACCAGAAGCCTATATCAAACGAGTTATTGGTTTACCTGGTGACCACGTCGATGTCAAAGCCTATGATGGAGTTTATATCAATGGTGTCAAGCTCTATGAACCTTATCATCATGGCAGTCCAGAATTTTTGCCTGATTATGATCGTAGTGTCGATGTGCCTCAAGATCATTATTATGTGCTTGGTGATAATCGCCAGCATAGTGCTGATAGCAGTAGATGGGGTTTCCTGCCTAAATCTCGTATCATTGGCAAGGCTGCATTTCTGATCTTTAGTCCATTGAAACTGAAACCATCACTATGAATTTAATTGCATTAGCTGCAGTATTTTTGATTGCAAGTTTAGTGCTTGGTTTTGATATTTGGTCCTTCCCACTGATCACTCCTGATGAACCGCGTTATGCTGAGACCGCGCGTGAGATGCTCGAGCAAGGACAGTATATTGTTCCTTATTGTGATTATGAGCCACGTTTTGATAAGCCAGTATTGTTTTATTGGTTTGAAGTGATTTCTTTTAAGTTCTTTGGTTTAAATGAGTTTGCTGCGCGCTTGCCTTCAGTACTAGCAGGAGCTGGTTTGGTGAGCTTGGCTTTCTTGCTTGGTAGCCTGCAAAGTTATGGTTTTATTGCTGCAGCTATTATGCTCACCAGTCTCAAGATTTTTGTTTTAGCTAAGCTGGCTATTACTGATATGGTCTTGGCTTTCTTTATTTCAGCAACTATTAGTTTCTTCTATTTGGCTTATAGAGATCGTTTGGAGCTTAAGCAAAGGTTTGCCCTTAGTGCTCGCAAAGGCTCAGCTTGGCTACCAGCCGCCTTTGTGATGATGGGATTTGGAGTGCTCTGCAAGGGACCAGTGGCGATTGTGCTACCAGCTGTAATTTTCTTGGGTTTCTTGATTTACGAACGCGAGCTGATCGGTTTCGTTGAGGATACTTGGTTTGATATTCTCTTTGGGCTTTTGATATTTCTAGCCTTGGTTTTGCCTTGGTATATCTCAGTGCACTTGATGACGGATGGAGCATTTACCCAAGAATTCTTTCTTAGCCATAATTTCAATCGCTTTACTGCAACTCATACTGGACACGGGCAGCCGTTCTGGTTCTACTTACCAGTCTTGCTGGTCGGTATCTTCCCATGGACATTTTTCTTGTTTCAGGCGCTATTCTATAGAGATACTAGCCCTGGGGTTAATCTGCGCTCTGAGACAGCCAAAGCCAATCACCAGGTCAAGTTTTGTTTGCTTTGGGCAGTGGTGATTTTGAGTTTCTTTACTGTTTCGCGTACTAAATTGCCTACTTATATATTGCCGGCTTACTTGCCGCTGGTGATGATACTTGCTCGCTGGTGGTCAACTAAGTTCAAGGTCACCAAGGGTAATGGCTACAAAAATATGGATGCTTTGATTGGCTATATTGCTTTGGCTATCACTATGTTAGTTGCTGCAGTTTTGGTTTTCTGGGTTTTCAAAGCCAAGCTAGTAGTATTCTTTTCAGGCTCAATTTTATTGCCACTTGCAATAATCATCTTCTTATTCTTCTCTGCTGCAATTATTGCTATGACAGCAATTCTCTCTAATGCTCGCTTTGCCTTTGTGGCCTTGATCATTGCTAGCATTATGAGTTATTTACTTGCTGCACATTTGGTGATGAGACCTTATGCAATTTTGCGTGATTCGGGTACTAAGCAGTTTATGCAGCAACTCAAGCCTGAAGATAGGTTCGTAAGCTACGGTGTGCATAGACCAAGATTTGAATTTTATGGTCAGCGTAAGGTGGATAAATTAAACCACGTGGCTTTGTTTGATTACTTAGAAGAGGGCTCTGGTTACTTTGTTTCGCATCACCGTTACCTGCGTAGATTTAAGAAGTATTCTAATAAGCACAAAACTATAGAGGGACCTCTCTATACTAAGAATGAAGCTAGTTCTAGGCTTTATTTTATTGGGGAGTCTACAATTGGCAATGGAGAGATCCTTACGTCACCTGCGGTTCCTCAGGATGACAATTAATCGTCTATGGGTCTAATTCCCCGCAGCTTGCTGCGCAGAAGGGAAAGTGCAGGAAACCGTAGGTTTCTTGCTGTGGGGAATTAGATCCATAAAGACGATTAAAAAACAACAAAAATCGCATCAGGCGCTCTAAGGTTTCTATCAAAAACTAGAGAGTTCAACAGGCGCCTGATTAATGAAGATACCTCGGGGCTTGCCCCGAGGAGCTTCATTTATTTGTATTTCTTGTAAACCAATTTAGGTTTCTTGGTTTTTTTCTCTGAGAATAAATAAGCCTCGATAGCTGTTTTGGCAGCAGCTTCAACTTTATCTTTGTTCTTGCCCTGCACAGCAAAGATAGTCTCACCAACTTTGATTTGATCACCAATCTTAGCTTTGAGCCAGAGACCAGCACTGTAATCAATCTCGTAGCTTCCGTCAGGGCGCGAGCTGTAGCCAAGCTCATGGGCGATCTGTCCAACCTTGAGTGCGTCTAGTTCTTTGACATAGCCATCATGATCAGCACGGTACTCAACCATATGCTCGGCAGTGGTTGCTTCTTTGAGTTTACTCAGGTCACCACCTTGAGCTTCAATCCACTCCTCAAACTTGACATGAGCCTTGCCGGAGCGAATTGAATCCTCTATCTCGATAGTGCTTGCAATACTACTGCCTAGCTCGACTACTAAGTCATAAAAATCATTATCACAATTACCCTCTAGTAAAGAAATTGCTTCTAGTAACTCTGGTCCATTGCCGACAGCAGCCCCTAGTGGCTGATCCATATTGCTCAAAACAGCTTGGGTGTTAAGTCCTACGGCTTGCCCAATTTTGACCATGAGCTTGGCTAATTTTTTAGCCTCACCTAGATCCTTCATAAAGGCACCAGAGCCAACTTTAACATCAAGTAAAACTATATCAGCGCCACCAGCAATTTTTTTGGACATGACGCTTGAAGCGATTAGTGGAATCGATTGCACTGTAGCGGTGCGGTCACGCAGTGAATACAAACGTTTGTCAGCAGGGGCAAACTCAGTGCTTTGGGAAGCAAGTGCAATGCCAATCTCTTGGATTTGTTTTTCAAACTGTTTCATTGTTAGATCAGTGCGGAAACCAGGAATTGTTTCTAGCTTGTCGATAGTGCCGCCAGTATGACCTAGCGACCGGCCTGAGAATTTAGAGATCTTGAAGCCAAGAGAGGCGAGCAAGGGAGCAAGTGCTAGTGTGATCTTGTCACCAACTCCACCAGTACTATGCTTATCAACAAAACCACGTGAATGAGTGACATGAATACTGTGACAGTTTTCCTTGTCGCCTTCATGATCATCATGAACATGATCAGCCTCACGTTTCAAGGTCAGCACATGACCACTGTATGCCATGTTCTTAGTGAGATTGATAGTTTCGTTTTCGTTGAGACCATTGATACAGACAGCCATTAACCAAGCGGCTACTTGGTAGTCAGGAATATCTTTAAGATGATTAATGAACCAAGTCAGTTCACCAATACTATGAGCTTCACCAGCGCGTTTGCACTCGATCATCTTGAGCATCTCTGGGCTTGCTTTAACTTGGGTAAGAGTAGTCATTAACCTGCTAGCGCAGCTGCACCACCAACAATCTCCGAGATTTCTTGGGTGATACTTGCTTGTCTTGCTTTGTTGTAAGCGATAGTTTGTTTTTTGATGACTTCTTTAGCGTTATTGGTTGCATTGCTCATTGCAGTCATCCGCGCAGCCAGCTCACTAGTAGTAGCTTCAAGTAAACTCTGGAAGATTCTGTTCTCGGTGTACATTGGCGCCAGGGTCTCAACCAAGGCTTCAGCATTGGGCTCCAGGATTTGGTAAGGCTCAGGCTTGAGTCCTCCTTCTTGCTCTTCAGTTTCACCAGAGATTGGTAAGAAATCAACTTGTTGAACTTCAGAACTTACTAGAGAAACAAAGTTGGTAGTAATGATTTCAACTTTATCAGAAGCACCAGTAGTAAAATCTTTGATTGCACGTTCAGCAATCAAGCTCGCTTCTTGGCTAGTAGGAACTGAGCTGAGGTTGACGAAAGATTCAAGTAAATCAAAATCACCACCACGAGCAAAAGCAGTCTTGGCTTTGCGACCAACTGTAATCAAGCGGACGATTTTGCCTTCCATATTCAGTTCACGAATTCTACGTTGAGTTGCTTTGAAGATATTAGCGTTGTAAGCACCACAAAGACCACGATCAGAACTGATAACGACCAGTAGTACTTTTTTGACTTCTGGACGAGCTTGCAATAATGGGTTGCCAGCTAAATCATCTGGCGATAGTGAGCCAACCAGGTTACTGAATAATTCAGCAATCTTCTGAGAATAAGGTCTGGTAGTCTCGAGTTTCTTTTGCATTTTGTTGACCTTGGCAGCAGCAACAAGCTTCATTGCCGAGGTGATCTTCATGGTCTTCTTGGTAGAAGCAATTTTGACTCGAATTTCTTTTTGGTTAGCCATTGATAGCTATTGTAACCTGGCAAATTAGCTCAAAAGTTTATATTTTTCGGTGAAATACATATTGTTATTTTAAATTAGCTTGGTTAGAATGATTGAATTATGGATCTTAGTAATGCTTTACTACCTAGACGAGGCTTTTTGGCGGCAGCTGGTGCTGGGCTCGTTTCTTTAACAGGTTGTGGAAACGAAACCAGTACTCATGATAGCTCTGCTCGCTGGAACTTAAAGTCTTTGGCTGATAATCCTAATGCAGTACAGAATGCTCGTAAGCTTGGTAGCCTGCAAGTGCAGCTTGAGTTAGCTGAAATTACTGAAGCAGAGTTT
Organism: Candidatus Melainabacteria bacterium; assembly: GCA_028817775.1. GTDB lineage: Bacteria > Cyanobacteriota > Vampirovibrionia > LMEP-6097 > LMEP-6097 > JABHOV01. Next base: position 7,339 of record JAPPOW010000011.1, read on the forward strand.
AAGCAGCAAGCTGCTGACTTGATTGGAATACCTGCTGTAGAAAGAGACGAGACCGCATCGTACCTTT
>JAPPOW010000121.1 GCA_028817775.1 Candidatus Melainabacteria bacterium
TACTTGAAGATTTCCTTCAAACTGAGAACAAAGCCAAGTCTGCCGCCGAAAACTGTCTCAAAGGACTCAAAAAGCTGCGCTTAGCTAAGCATTTTGCTGAGATTGATGATGAAATTCTTGAGCTTTCGCTAGCTACTGAGGAATCAATAGGGTTTTTTACCCAGATTCTTAACCTTGAAGCCAAAAGACTTAAGTTTAAAGAAGAAGCTCTTAAATCATTTAAGACTGAAAACAAAGCCCATAAACTGAGTGCCGCTTAGCCAGGAAAAATTCTTAGAGGCTTTTTATAGAGATGATTTCTCTAGTGCACTTGAATGCGCTATTAATCTTGAGAATTCAGCCAGTAGCGAAGCTGAACGAGACTACGCTATCAACTCTGCTGCCAAGGTCTTATTAAAGCAGGGCAAGATCAAAGCTGCCCAAGAAAAAATTAACCAAAGTAAGGATAACCAAGCTCTCAAATTATTTCTAGGCTTCCTTACTAGAGGCAAGGCCAATGAACTAATTAATTATCAGAGTGATGACTTCGATGCTCAGATTTACAAAGCCCAAGCCACTTTACTTTCCAAAATTTATTGGGGGATAGAACATGTTGAATCACTGCCTGGATACCAGGATCCTGATCTAATCATAGAACAGATTTTTGAGCGCTTAGTAAAAGCTGATGAAATTGACAAAGCAATTCTAGCTTCAGTGCAATCAATGGAACTAACACTTGAAGATCAGGTGTTAAGTCATGATATTCACTTACCACTAATTCATGAGCAAATCATCAATCTACTAGAACTCTCTAGCCAAGCAAAGTACGATTCAACTCGAGCCAAACTTTATTTACTCAAAGCAAGAATCTTTAAAGATAGAGAAGCAGCTGGTGATGCTGAAATTTTATTTGGACGCGATAATAATATCAATGGACTTGGTGAGACTTATATGCAATACGCCAAGGACTTTGGTGAACTTGAATACTATGAAAAAGCAATCGAGAACTTCAAAGAAGCCGGTAATGAAATTGCACAAGGTTTTATTTTTGAAGCACTAGCTTCTAACTCATTAGTCAGCGGGCAGATTAGTGAGGCTGAGAAATGTTTTGAACTAGCTGAAGAGAAACTCAACAATGGTGGAATTTTTGAGCACTATGGTTTGGCTGTACAGCGAATTTCAATGCTAGCAATCAAGGGCAAATACCAAACCGTTAAAGAACTAGTGCATAATTTAATCAACCCCAATGTGCCAAGTTTCTTTGTGGCGCAAGCCTATCAAATCCTGGCTAATACAATGATCCAGCTTGGTGAGGATACCGACACCGCCAAAGCCTATATCGAAACTGCCTGTGATATTTTCAAACAACTCAAGCGTTACAACCAACTACTCTACACACAAAATGTTTACTTTCAAATTCTCTTACTGGAAGATGATCTTGACAGTATTGAAAAACTTGGTCGAGAAATAATTCAACTCGCTACTCGCTTAGGTAATGAAGAACTCAAAGCAAGTAAGTATTTAGATTTAGCTTTTGTGACCATTCGTTTAAGTCTAGAAGATTCAAGTTTAAGTGAGAGCAAGATCTCTGAAGCAACTGAATACTTCAACAAAGCAATCAAGCTTTATCAAGAGCAGGACAACTTGATGGGTGAAGCTGATACCTACCAGGCGATGGGCAATATGTTCACTGGTATTGGCAAACTTGAAGAAGCGCTCAACGCCTTCTTGCAAGCCAAGAAGCTCTATAATGAAGGCGAAGCCAAGTTGCAAGCAGCAATCACTGATACCTTGATTGGAATTCTCATGCTCAACTATGTGATCTTGAATGAACAAACCTATCCAATAGCTATGCGTCATTTGGAGACAGCACTAGTTTATTTCAATAGCGAAAATCTTTACGATCTACTTTGGAAAAGCTTATTCTACTTAGCCGATCTTAACCATCGCTACTATATTGAATCCGCTGGTAAAGAACACGAAGATACCATCAAAAACAAAGCCAAAACCTATTACCTGGAGATGCTAGTAGCTGTGCAGGATTACGAGCAAGACGCACCACAATTATTGGCTTCAGCTCAAAATAGTTTGGTTGGCATTACTATCAAAGATGCTTATAACAAAGCCTATCAATTTTTCTTGACTATTGGTGAAGAAGATATTGCCCGTAAATTTAAGCAGAGTAATAACTAGCCACCCATGCCTTAACCTTTACCATTTTTCGAGATAATCGCCCTCTAGATATCTTGAAAAGTGGTAAAGGTTAAGATATGGGTGGCAAATCACTTATTTGGACTATTGAGTTTAAGCAAGCTAGCCCCCATAGATGATGGCTAAAAGCACCCAAAATACACATAAATACTATAGACACGCTCATTTTTATGACTAAGCCAAACACTAGTATGCAAATTATTAAAGCACTGAAGTCTGTGACTTTAGCGCTGCTTTTACTAGCATCTATGGCCCTAGACGCTGAAGCAATCAATGTTCGCATCAAAGACATCACTAAAGTCCAAGGTCTTAGAGACCAGTACTTAGTTGGCTATGGTTTAGTTTCTGGTTTGCCAAGCAATAGTGGTGACAAGAATTCAGTTGCAACTAACCTTGCCCAAATCAATATGCTCAAAAACTTTGGTGTCAATGTCAAAGAATTTCTTATCAACAACCAAATCAAGGTTAACAATATCGATCAGAATAATCCTGGTCAACAGATTTTAGCTCAACTCAAACAACTCAACGGTGGTTCTATTGGAAACGTAGCTGCAGTAATGATCACAGCTAAAGTTGGTCCTTATTCAAAAGAAGGTGATCACTTTGATGTTGATGTTTCTTCTTTCTCTACTTCGCGCAACCTTACTGGTGGCATACTCTTACAAACCTTACTCAAAGGTCCTGATGGCAAAGTCTACGCTTCAGCTCAAGGTCCAGTGATTAGTTCTGGTTATGAAGTAGAAGCCAATGGTTCACTAGTGCGTGAAGGTTCACCAAATTCTGGTCGCATTCCCAAGGGCGGCATAATTGAATTTCCTTTGCCAACACAAATGAATACCAGTGATGGCATTATTCTTACAACAGAGAAAGTTGATTTCTCAACCACTAAAAAATTAGTAGAAGCTATCAATAGATCACCAGCCAATAGGCAAGCCAAAATAGTTGATGCTAGAACCATCTCAGTCCAGCTCAATGGACCAGAAGATAATCCAGTGGTCGCTCTTGCTGAAATTGGTGATATTAGAGTAGACGCAGACAACGAAGCCAAAGTTGTCATTATGGAGCGCACCGGCACTATAGTAGTAGGGCAAGATGTCAAACTCTCTGCTGTCGCTATGGCGCACGGCAATATTTCAATCACTATTAAAACCGACACTCAAGTATCTCAACCTAATGTAACTACTCTAGCTAATCTTTCTAATCTCAATAACTCTGGTAATGATAATGAGATTGGCACTGAGCAAGCTAACGCCGGTGCTGGTACAGCCAATACTGGTGGTATCAATACTCAAGCATTCAGTAATTCAGAAATTAGTCTCACTGAAACTGATACCCGTTATGTGGAAATGGATGAAGCAACCAGTTTAGCTGACCTAGTCAACGAACTTAACAAGATTGGTATCACTTCTCGAGATCTAATCTCTATCATGCAGGCACTCAAAGCCTCAGGAGCATTACAAGCCGAGCTTGAAATAATTTAAAGAAAGGAAGTGGGGATGAGGAAAAAAACACTAGCTTTAATAATCACTCTCTTGATCACTATCCAGGCAGTACAAGCAGGACCAGTCTACAAAACTGGTGTAGTGGAAAGTACACCGATTCCAATTGTGGCGGAATGGCCTATCAATGATGAGACCCAGGTCGGTGAGCATTTTTCTGCTCGCATCACCGAAGATATTATGGGTAATGGTAATGAAATTCTAATTCCTAAAAATAGTAGAGTAATAGGTAGAGTAGTCAAAGTCGACAACGCTAGATTATTCAACCGAGACGGTAAAGTAGATATTCAATTTGAAAAAATTATTTTCCCAGATAATGTCCACAGTATAAGTATTGCAGCTGATGGCAAGATGGTTAAACGCGGGCGCAATGGCATTATTGCCATCGGCAAGGCTGCTGGCGGTGCTGCAAGCGGCGCGTTATTAGGCGGGCTAATGGGCTTTAAATTTGGTGGTATTGTTGGCACTGGATTAAGTACTGGTTCTAGTATTGCACTAGGTGCAGCTACTGGAGCAGGTCTAAGCTTGATTTCATTTATTGGTAAAAAGGGTAAAGAAGTAAAAATCACTCCGGGACTGCCAATGACTTTAAATTTAATTGGCATGCAGCAGCAAGAATACAAAGAACAAAAGCTTATATTTGAGCAGCAAGTATTAGTCGATGGCAATATCAAAAAGCTACGAGGCAACAAACTAGCAGTTGAGATCCAAAACAAAATGAAAAACTCAATTCCACTAGGTAATCTCAAAATTGTTGATGGCTTAGGTTATACAGTTAAACCAAATCTTGCATATAACTATCACGACCAGAAAACTATCGCTGCTCAATCAACAGAAACACTAGAGTTTGAATTCAACCCAACTACACCAAATGCTAGATACTGGCTAGTACTCACTGATAGCTTTGGTAAGCAAGAATATTTCCGTAAGGAGATCCGTTAATGGATATGAACCCAAGTTTAATAACTGATATCTCATTGCGAGGCGCCGCAGGCAAGGAAGCAATCCAGGCAAAGCAACTTAAACATACTAAAGAAACCGCTCAAGACTTTGAAGCCATGTTTGTACAAATGTCACTGAAAGAAATGCGTCCTAAACTTGAAGGTGGTATCTTCAATCACGGACTAGCTGAAGATGTTTTCTATCAATTTTTAGATCAAGCAATAGCTAAAGAAATCGCTCAATCCCAGAATAATTTTGGTATTGCCGATGCCATGTTAGAGCAAGGTTTCTAGTGTCATCCTGAGGAGCTTTGCGACGTCAGGATCTCCACAATTTAGGCGATATTAACGAAGGTATTATTACGTGGAGTAATTGGATTGAAGTTAAGTCTTTGATTAAAGAATGGCATCAATGGTGTTTTGGGAAACATTTGACTTGGAAGCATATTATTCATAATCAATGCCACCATCAAAGGATCAAGACCATTACGTGGCTGCAAATCATCATTCCCAGTAGTTGTTGCAAGTTCTTGACCATCTTCATTTAAGACTTTATCAAATTCATCTGCTAGTTCAGGGAAGTGCTCAGCAAATTCATCCGGATGAGTAACTTTCAATCTTAAAAGTTCAGCTAATTCTTCTGCTTTATCAGGATTACTAGCATCAAATCCATAAGTGAGACTACCAAGACCAGAAAGTGAATAATTATTGCTTCTAATTTTTTCAGTGGCATCCGCCATTAAATTATTGAGCCTGTCATAACCTTCAAACTTACCATCCATAGCACCATCAGAAGCATCAATTGCATGCCCAACTTCATGAATCACAGTACCCATATCACTTTGGCTGCCTATGACAATTTTATTAGCACCAGAATCATAGTAGGCACCTGCAGCGCCACCAAACCTGGTCTTAAGCTCAGTAATAGCACCATCACGTAATTCAATCTCATCAAGATTAGCAATGGCGTCGAGCCATTTTTTATTACCACCAAAAGCGTTAGCGAGACGATCAATTACTGAATCAGCAGTCAGATCACCTGTGGAACCTTTAATTTTTGACCTGAGTTTATCGTCTAATAATCTTTTAGCTTCGGTAATCTGAGCGTCAGTGACATCTTTGGAAGAAGTATTCTTGTCACCACGATCTTTATAAACTTCTTCACTGCTAAGTAATGCTTTTATAATTTCTTGTGCTTGGAATTGGCTAAGTGTTTGACTAGAAGCAGTAGTTGCCGTTTGCCATGGTGAGCCAGTATTTTGAACCCGAGTTGAAAAATCAGGACTCAAACTTGCCTGCTCTGCTTGAGCATTTTCATGGGCTAATTGATTAGCTAGAGTATAAGGTGAATTAAAACCAAGTAGATTACCAACACCATTGACTGCAGCTTTAGCTGCAGCACCAAGCTTACTCACACTGCCAATCGCTGATGATATGGCAGAGCCAGCACCCCTATTATTATTGCTAGGAGCAGTAGGTATCATAACTATCTTAAAAGTAACAAGGCTAAATTAAGGACTAGTTAAGGATTTAGGTAAAAACAGCTATTTTACAGCTCATTTTAAACGGCGTATAATTAGAAGATGGCTAGACGTTCAGACCATAGTAAAGAAGAACTCGAGAAACTAATCTTTGACACTGCTAATAAATTAGTGGAGCAAGATGGACTTGATGCCATGAGCGCCCGTAAGGTTACCACTGCTATTGGTTATAGCCCGGGTACTATCTATAGCTTCTATGACAATCTCGATGAATTGACACTTGCAGTCAACGGCAAAACACTTGATTTAATTTATAACAAGCTTGAAAAAGCAATCAGCAAGGCAAAATCAAGCAAACAAGCGATCAAAGCCATTGCAGAGGCTTACCTCAATTACGCCCAGAAAAATATCAATCGTTTCCGAGCACTCTATGAATTTAATTACTCTCAAGAGAGCGGGCAGTCACTACCAAATTGGTATCAGGATAAAGTCACCAGAATATTTGAACTGATAGATGCAGTACTCAATAGAAATCACTGCGGCAATAATGAACAAGCCAAGGTGCTCTGGGCTGGCATTCATGGTATAGCGATACTCTCCTTAAGTGGCAAATTAGACTCGGTTAAGGTTAAATCCAGTAAAAAACTACTAGAAAACTACCTTGATATCTACTTACGCGGCATCAAAAAATAGGCGTCATTGCGAGGAGGGACGACGAAGCAATCCAATGCACAAGCCAAATCATTGCATTAAATTGCATCGCCTTTGGCTCGCAATGACGGTTGATGAGTACTTGGTTTCACCTAATCCATAATTTAAATGAGAGATTTTTAATCAAAATAGTCAAAATATTAACCGCAAATTAATTAAACAGTGTATAATTAATTACAGAATAATTATACACTGTTTAATTAAAGGAGAAAGAAAATGTTCAGAAAAATTACAATACTTAGATTAGCTTTAGCACTGAGCTTCTTAGGACAACCACTAATGGTAGCTGCAAGCCATAATGGTGAAGCCAGTCACTACCAAGCCAAAACTAAAATCGAGAACAGCAAAGAAAAGAAAGAATCTAGTACACTAGAGACTATTGGTAAAGTTGCCCTGGTTGGAGTTGCTGGAATAGGTTTGTTAGGCTGGCTGATCCTAGATACATACTATGAATCAACTTACCCGGATAGATACTAAAATGACGAATTACCCAAGAGAAGAAATAAATTATTGTATACGGAATCTATATAAT
>JAPPOW010000119.1 GCA_028817775.1 Candidatus Melainabacteria bacterium
CAAAGACACAATCTATGAATATCTTTCATATATAGAAGAAGCTCAAGCCTTTTATTTCTTGCCATTGTTTTCTTATTCACTCAAAGAGCAAAGAGTCAACCAGAAAAAAATCATTTGTATTGATAATGGTTTGCGCAACAGGATTAGCTTTAGGTTTTCCCCTGATAGAGGGAAACTTGCAGAGAACTTAGTGGGATTGGAGTTGATAAAGAACTATGAAGAAGTCTTCTATTATGATGCTAAGCAGGAGATAGATTTTGTGGTGCAAGATGGTAGAAAAATTATGGCAATCAATGTTAGCTATGGTGATGAGATTGAGGAACGTGAGATCTCAGGATTACTTGAGTTTAAGCAAGAACATAAGAAAGCTGAATTGCTACTACTGACCAAAGATATAGAAGATGAGAAGGATGGAATTAAAATGATTCCTCTTTGGGAGTGGTTGTTAGCTAGTTAGGGTCAGGTCTCCAGAATTCCAGGTTTTGTCCTAAGAATTAGCTCTAATCGGAAATAGCCAAACTATAAATAGACCTAGGATTAATGATATTGACATAGCTTCTTTCTTGTTCTTCTCCGGCATAGATTAGCGTTTTGGATTTGATTTTCTTTGGAAAAACTTTTTCAAAGTACTTTAGACCAGAGAAGTGATCTTCATGTACTGTGGACCCAGATTTGATTTCTACTGGTATTAGTTCGGACCCTCTATCAAAAATCAAATCTACTTCTTTGGCGGTATCTTTATAGAAGAAGATATTGGCTTCTAGTCCGCGGTTATACCTTGCTTTGAGAGCTTCGTTAACACAGAGATTTTCAAAGAGCATGCCATAAATTGGGTGAGCTTGTACGTGATTTATATTTTCAATACCAGCGAGGTAGGAAGCTAAACCGACATCATGGAAATATAATTTAGGAGCTTTGACTAATCTTTTTTTGATATTGGCAAAGTAAGCTGGTAGTAATTTAATGACATAGGAAGTTGCAAGGACATTGATCCAGTCCTTGACAGTATTCTCAGAGGCGCCAAGGTCAGCACTAATGTTGGTGTAGTTCAATGGTTGGCCGATTCTGACTGCACAGAGACGCATAAATTTTTTGAAGAGCTCGAGATCATGTACAGCTTTGAGATCTCTCAGGTCTCGCTCTAGATATGTTTGTACGTAGTCTCTGTAGTAATCAGTGGGATTTAAGTCATCGTTGTAAATTTTAGGGTAGAAGCCTCGGTAAATAAAATCTTGAAAACTAAGGTCAGTTCGGTCTATAAGTTCTTCTATACTCAGTGGTAATAGGGTAACGATTCCAGTTCTTCCTGCAAGTGATTGACTGATGTTTTCAAGCAGACCAAAATGTTGACTACCTGAAAGAATAAATAAATTGTTTTGTTTTTTTTGATCAACTAGAACTTGTAAGTAGGAAAAAAGTTTGGGTGCTCGTTGAACTTCATCAATCACAGCTCCGTTTTCATACTTTGCCAAAAAAGCATTGGGGTCATTGATTGCAAATTCTCTAATGTCAGGCTTCTCTAAATTTACGTATGGTTTTTCAGGAAACAGGGCTTGAGCAAGGGTAGTCTTGCCAGATTGTCTCGGTCCGGTAATTGTCAGAATAGGGTATTTTTCTGCCAAATATAGAGCTTTTTCTGCTATTTTGCGCTCAATCATAGCTATATTATACCCAAAAATCATACAAAACTGCAATTTTTTTGCGGATTTGTATGACGAGGAGGGGCTAGAGATTTAAGCTAGAAGTTGGAAATTGCCCTAGTCATGATATATATAATAGCAGGCGTTTATTTTGAATATCAAGTATGTCCCAAAGTTTCTTCTTGGTATTGACTCATCTTTCCAACCAGAGAGTAAAGAGTCAGAAATTTGTATAATAGTCCCCTGAGTGCTGGTTCTTGGTGTCAATACGGGTACCTCTGTGGATGGAGTTGACTTTAGCTTAGTCGACTGGGATCTTAGTGACCTCAAAAATTATCGTATTGTCAAAGAAGCGAGCTACCAGTTTGATCCAAATGTTAAACATGATATCGAAGTTGTAATTGCAAAGCAAAAAGCTCAACTTGAAGAACTTTCTAATCTCAATTTTCTCTATAGCCAATTTGTGGCAGCTTTGGTTTTGGAGTTTGCAAAGGAATTTGATCAGAAGATTGAATTAATTGGCATGCATGGACAGACTGTCTTTCATGGAGAGCGTAGTACCTTGCAACTTGGTAATCCTTCTATAGTTTCTGAACTTACTGGCATTACAACTATTGGTGATTTTCGTACCGCTGATATGGCTGCTGGTGGTTGCGGCGCGCCACTGACTAGTTACTTGGATCATATGCTGATTCGCTCTGAGACTGAATCACGAGCGACATTGAACCTTGGTGGTATCGCCAATATTACAGTGATGGAGGAGGGCAAGGATACCATCGCTTACGATACCGGCCCTGCCAATACCTTAATTGATCTTTTGACGCGTAAATTATTTCAGCAGGATTTTGATACTGATGGTGAGCTTGCATACCAAGGTAAAGTCGATGAAAGTTTCGTTGCTAAACTTATTGCTCGCACTGATTATTTTTCAATGTCACCGCCTAAATCTACTGGACGCGAATTGTTTGATGAAAAGTATGCTGATAGATTTTTGGATCTAGGCAACAAACAAAATATCATCTCAACTGTGAGCTATTTCACTGCCAAGACTATCAGTAACGAATTGAAAAAGTATAATTTGTCCAAAGTCTATATCTCTGGTGGCGGTATGCGCAATAAATTTGTGATGGAGCAGCTGGCTAAGCTTAATCCAGGTGTGGAATTCCTTTCTCATAAAGAATTTGGGATAAATTGTCAATACAAGGAGGCGATATTGTTCTCCTTGCTTGCCTTTACCTGTTATCATAAGATACCGAACAATCTTCCTAGTTCTACCGGAGCCAAGAGAGCAACAGTACTAGGAACGATTGCAGCCAGATAAATTTTATGACGACCAAAACACAACATTCACTAACCAAGATCGTAGCCACACTTGGACCTTCAAGTGAAAACGAGGCTACCTTAAGAAATATGATCGAGTCAGGTATGAGTGTTGCTCGTATCAACTGCTCGCATGGTGATTGGGAGCCGCGTAAAGAAAGAATTGAAATTATTCGTAAACTCTCCAAAGAATACAGCCGACCAATTGGAATTTTAGTTGACCTGCAGGGTCCCAAGATTCGTACTGGTACTTTACCAGAGGGTGGTGTAGATATCAGTGAAAATGAAAATATCGTTCTTACTGTTGATGAAGCTTCGGCGGATTATGAAGCTAGCCCACGCCGTGTTTTTATTCGCAACTATCCAGAGTTACCAACTGAAGTAAGCCCTGGACAAAGAGTCTTGCTTGATGACGGTTTATTGAGACTTGAAGTGGTTTCAATTCAGGACAATGATGTGATCACTAGAGTTACTGTTGGTGGTAAGCTCAAATCCAACAAGGGTGTCAATTTACCAGAATCTAAACAACTTGGACTCGAGGCTATCACTGCAAAGGACAAGGCTGATATCGTTGAGGCTGTTAAGAATCAGGCTGATTTTATTGCCCTCAGTTTTGTACGTCAGGCTGAAGATATTCGTGAGCTCAAAGAATTGGTCAATGCTGAGAATCCTTCTTCGCCAATCAAACTAATTGCCAAGATTGAGAAACCACAGGCAATGGATCATCTTGATGCCATTCTTGATGAGGTTGATGGGGTGATGGTTGCTCGTGGTGATCTGGGTGTGGAACTAGAACCAGAGAAAGTACCACTCTTACAGAAAAAAATCATTCGTGATGCTAACCTCAAAGGTAAATTTGTAATCACGGCAACACAGATGATGGATTCAATGATCAATAATCCATTTCCTACTCGTGCTGAAGTCAGTGATGTAGCCAACGCAATTCTTGATGGTACTGATGCTGTCATGCTTTCTGGTGAGACTGCAGCTGGTGCCTATCCAGTAGAAGCGGTCAATTATATGCGCAAGGTAGCACTTGAAGTTGAGGAGAGCAGTACTATCACGGTGCCGCAGCGTGATATCCATGATGGTAATTTCAGTGAAGATGAAGTTAACTATATTGCAATTGCTCAGTCAATCAATAATTTTGCTCAGATAGCGCATATCAAAAATATCGTCGCTTTCTCATGCTCAGGTCGTAGTATTCAGCGTATTTCTAAGCTCAGACCAAGAGCTAAAATTATTGCAGCTACTACCTACAAGCATACTTATAGTTATCTCTCTATCATTTGGGGTGTGACTCCAATTTATTTTGATAGAGTGCATCGTACTACCCAAACTTTGATGAATGTTGAGGATCACCTGATCCGTGAGGGACTTGTTGAACAAGGTGAGACTATAGTGATCACTGGTGGTATTCCAATCGCAGCTCGTTCAACAGCTAACTTTGTTAAAGTTCACAAGTGTGACGGTTCAATGAAAGATTTGATCAAAATGCAAGAAGAGCGCTTTAAGGAAAATCTTGGACCCACTCTTGTAAGCTCGTAAAGACTTACCCTAAAAGATGGGTCTTCATTGTTGCCTATCTATGATCCAAGCTTGGACTCCAAAACTTTCTTCTATTTCTGTAGTAGTGGCATAGTTATCCCAATCTGATTCATCATAGATATCTGCTTTGGTTACAGCGTCATTGCCAGGAGCATCGCGACGAAGCAATCCAGGCTGAGTTGATGTCTTTGTTGTGTTACTTGCTAGGGTTGTGCTTGGTGCTTTGACTATTACTTTAGGTTTTATGGCTAATGGTTTAGAGAGATTGTTTAATTTGCTGCTAATCGGATTGCTTTGTCTTGGTAAACCCCCTTTGGGGGCTCGCAATGACGATTCTTGGGGACTTGAGGATTTAAAGGCTGACTGTTCTTCCATAAAGACAAACTTGTAATCAAGCAAAGCTTGTTTCTTGGCTTTGCTCCGTTTGATGAGGATAGTTTTGCCTGCAGCAAAGGCTGGACTGCTTAATAAGCTGAGAATTAATAATAGATACATAGTGACTCCTAAAACATTAGATCTAATAAACGTTTGGCGGTATGCTGCATTAGCGGCGCACCCATACGATAGTTCATATAGTCGTAGTCGACTTTTTTGGCAGTGACATTTTTATTGCTCCAGTATGGGTTTGGCATCACCATTGGTGGGGGGTAAGGCTTTACTATTGGGGCTTTGTTTGCTTTGACTGGTTTAGGTAAATTAAAGACCTGGTTCTCTTTTTTGCTTGAGTTGACTATCTCCATTGCTTGCGCATTAGCGATTTGCCAGCTAGTAATTTCATCTTCTAATTTGCTAAGCCGCTTGGGGATTGCTCCAGACTGTTTATCACCAAATACAGCAACTTCTAATCTTTCAAGCCGTTTGCCCGGTTTCTCCAACTTGAAATTCCTGCCTGGATAAATCATAAATTCAAGCTGGTCCAAAAATGGATAGGATTTGGTTTTGGGGGCTAGGGTTCTAACCTGCCCATGGTGGTTATAGGTTCTGCCTGCCATCACTGAACTATCAGTCATGGGATTGATGATGACTGGTTGTAATTTTTGTTCAAGTAGACGGCGATCAGATGCTTGAACTTGTGATTGAAGCAAGATCAATAATATTAGTATGATCCTCATCTTGTCCTCCTTTGATTGATAGGTTAATTTTAAAAACTCCAGCCTGGCTTGGTACCACTAAATCGGTGATTCCTTCTTTACTATTAGTGCCAATGGCAAAGACTTTCAGGAAATCTGGGTGATAGTAATCTTTGATATTTTGGTAACTTACTAAGCTAGGGTCAGCGGCTAATATATAACGGTTGATATGGGCTGGCACTGAGACAATAGAGCTGCGTGATTGTTTTAGTGGGATAGTTGCATTAATGATGTGGGTTCGTTGGGCTTGTCCTAGAACTAAATCTTGGTTCTCATCTTTATTTAGAACTAAGTGCAGTTGATAAATCCCGGCTTGGGTATCAACGGTAAGATCGGTTGACCCCTGCTCTTCCAGTCCCTGAATCACCAGTACACTTTGTGATTCTTCATTGGCTAAGCCAGATACTGGGTAGATATTGACTAACTTGGGGTTGAGTACTAATGGCTTTGCAATAATCAATGAGCCAAAATCAATTAAGCTAAATCTACCACGTGCTACTTTAAGCTCAATTGCTTGGACTTGGATACAAGTTAGTACTAGTGCTAGTAGGATTCTCATCGATTGCCTTTGGTTAATTTCTCTAGCTCTAATAAAGTTGTTTGATTTGTCATGCTGATTAATTTCTGAGCTGCATTGGCACTTGTTTGAGCTAGATTCTGATCACGTTGATAACGAGGCTGGTAGTAAGCTCGCCAGCTTTGATATTGCTCTTGTAGCTTTAGTTTGCTATTTTGTATCAAATCTATTGCTTGCTCCTTTCCACGGCTGAGAAAGTTTTTGCTGGCGATTTTTTGTGCTCGGGCTAATTCTGAGTTTTGCTTGAGGCTTGAGCTGAACAATAAATCAATTGCCTTTTGGTCAATCATTTGAGTTTCACTAGCGCTGCGCTTGGCTATCAAAGATTTATGAGAAGGCAACTCAATTAGAATGGCAGCTTCTATTGCAGGCTTCGGCTTAGCTTTCTTTTTGACTTTCTTTCTTCTCAGCTTTTTGACTGGCTTTGCTTTAGCTTCTGGTTTGGATAAGTGACCTAGAGAAGCAGCAGAAATTGGTCCAGTGCAGTAGCAGACTAGTGTGATAACCACAATTAGAATTTGTAACATTTGATTTATTAGAGCTTAATACTTGGGTTTAAGTAATTTAAATAATTTTGTTCTTAAGTCACTGTCATCATCTTGTAGGGTTGGATGCCAACTTAAAAGATAGCTGCACAACAAGGCGATGCACATCATTGCACCTGTTGCGATAAGTGTACTTTTGTTTTCAAGCAGGAAGTTTACTAACATAACGTTCATCCTTTAAGACCATCGTAACATAACTCTTGATCAGTAAAGAAGCTCCTATCAACAGAAGGGAAAATTCTTCTAGAAAAGTTATGATACTAAATGGTTTTGCTTCAATCAGCATCTTTAATATATCTATGCAAAAGGGTGAGCAAAAGCTTAAACCAACTAGTTTCCAGAAATCAGCTACGAACTTCTGTGTGTCATTATAGTTATGCATAGATTGTTTCGACCTCATAGCAATCAATAATAGCTAGAGCTCAATAGAAAATGAAAGGGGTCAAAAGTCCTCTGGCTAAATTCCTTAATTCCTAGCTATATCAACAAATCCGGACTTTATTTCTGAAAAAATTACTAAAGAAAATAATTTAAGGGGGTCATTTGAGCTCTATCCAGCCTCTGTGCGTAGGGA